>CAJGCM010000001.1 GCA_904501765.1 uncultured Clostridia bacterium
GCTCTGAATGTCGCAATGCCACATTATGTCTCTCCCGGTAACGACTAAGTCTTTGAGAGTAAAGCACTGCTGTTCCACCACGATCTTAGCAGCAATATCGTGAATCTTATAATATCGCTGAACTCTATCAAACTGACCGATTTCAGAATGAGCACCGATATCAGCGAGTTTCACACAAATAAGCTTGTCTAGCATCTCAAAACCGATCTTATTCAGCCACCGTTTAACCGGTCTTTCGGCAGAATAAATATCACTATCATGATACATCACCAGGTCTACTATCTCGGCCTTAGACTTGTTATCGAACCTCAGCCGATCAACCACGTCCTTAGCGATTCTCATACTGGGCACAGAATGACCATGAAAATGACCACCCTTCTCATTCTCGGTGTAACACTCAGGCTTACCAATATCGTGTAATAGCAACGCCATCTTGATAGAAATATCAGTGCCCTTGTAGTTAGCGACAGCATGTGCGATATGATCGTATATGTCGTAGATGTGATACGGATTATTCTGGTCAAACCCGATACAAGGCCTTAGTTCGGGAATGATGACTGCAATCACGTCCTTATACTCCAGTAAAATGTCCAGAACGCCATCTCCACAAAGCAACTTACACAACTCAGAACGAATCCTCTCGGCAGAGATGTTCTTAAGCAGATCCTTATGTCGATGGATCGCCTTGGCTGTTTTTTCTTCGATCTTAAAACCGTACGTAGAGGCGAATCTCAGGGCTCTTAAAATTCGCAGAGCATCTTCTCTGAATCTGTCGTCGGGGTTGCCTACACAGCGGATTCTTTCCCACGTAAGGTCTCGATATCCATCGAACGGATCGATGAGCCTACCTGTATTACTATAGGCCATAGCGTTGATAGTGAAGTCTCTACGCGACAGGTCCTTAACTATATCGTCGGTGAACATGACGCTATCTGGTCTACGGTTATCTGAATATTCGCCGTCGATTCTGTACGTCGTAATTTCGTAGTTTTCTCCATTCAAACGTGCGGTAACAGTGCCGTGCTGTAAACCAGTCTCAAACATCTCGATTTTATAACGGCGCATTAGATCTAGTACCACATCGGGTTTCGCAGACGTACAAATATCCCAGTCATGAGGTTTGCGACCATGTCCATAAAGAATATCTCTTACACATCCTCCAACTACATATGCTTCGTGACCATTACCTCTGAGAATAATGAGTAAGTGGTCAACATCAACAGGAATTAAATCGTTAACCATTCAGCGCCCTCCGATTGACACTCATCACGAACTCCTCGACCTCCTTCATATTGGGATGGGCAGGTAGAGAAGTATTTTCTTTTGCGTATTCCAGCCGCTTCTTCAGATCAGCAATGATCTCGAAGAATTCAGGCTTATATGTACTATCCTCATTCTGATAAGCTCCGTTTCGGATACTCATCAGCAAGTCGTGATCGGCTTCGCGGTATGTAATGATTTCTTCCTTCTCCAAAATATCAATACACATCAGATACAGCCGGACCAAGTGCATGGCGTGCTTGTTGAGATGAGCATCATCTTTCTTATGGTTCCGATGGTTTAACTTCTCATAAGTACCAATCACATTATGGAGATCGTTCATCATGCTGTTGAATTGACGAGCCGGGAAATGCTCCAGATGAATGTCAGCAAAGATCTCCTGATCCCAATCTTCTCTCTGACTCACATCGGTAAACAACTTGATGCTACCGGCTTCGAAATTCGTGTATCGGCTCTCGAAAGACTTGACCGAGTTCTCCATCGACCGACGAATATGCTCCTCTTTCTTTGCCTGACTCAGATGATCTCTAGCAAGAGCATTCTCGAGTCTGTTAAGCTGCTGATTGGCATAACCTCCGAAAGAATATAAAGCTCGCTTAGACAAGAACATCTTGCGGTTGCTGATCATTTCTCGACCGAGATCAGTCATGTAAATATAATGTTCCGGTCTACAACCAAGTATCTCAATAGTGTTGGGATTACAATTGAGGAGTAGGGAAATGAGTTTGTTGAAGGCGTATACCGTGGTGTCGGTGGTTGTCTCTACGAACTGCTCGAAGTTTGACAGACCGACGATTTCTGAAGCGTTATTCATCGTACAACCACGAATATCGATATCTGAAGTAGGTGTGGACGTGCCGTATGCGTGGGAGCCACCAAGAGTTAGGAACATAATCCGATCCCCCAGGTGGGGGTCAGTGCGAAGGAAATTATATGCTGGTGTTTGTGCCAGCTTCTTAATTTGTTCGATAGTCATACCCTCGCTCCTTTCAAATATGTACCTTGGTATCCAAAAGTACGTTGATGTATTCATCTAGATAATCGGCAATATCGTCAACGCGATCTTCTATCGAGCATCCACCTTCGATTTCTCTCACGATGAGTCGGATACGGTCGACTTTGTCCAAAACTTCTCCAATTGTAGTCTGCATACTCACTCTCCTCCCCACATTTCGTACTCATACTTCTCGCGAGTGGTCATCCGCTGCTTAACTTGAAAGTTAGAGTGGCTTGTACAAGTTAAACATTGTGCCGGTTTGGTCATGCGTGGACCTCTATCGAATTCGCAGAAGTCACAGGTTCGTTGTCTAATATCTCTAAGCTCAAGAGTGGGTGTGGCGTATGCTGTAACCCTGTAGTTGCGAACAACGATTCGTTCAGCTTCCTTAAAACCGAATATCTTGAGGATTGTCTTCCACTCATCTTCGGACCAGTCATCCGGGTCAAACACGAGGAAGTCGTACTTATTTGTAGGCCCGTATAGAATATGTCGCATAAGTTACCTCCTAATCTAGAATAGAAATATCAAAGTTAGGTTTATTCTTTGATAATCTCGTAGCCATCGAGCATGAGGTCTACCAACTTCCTGACGCGATCGTGGTCGAAGTAGTTATCATGGATCTCAACCGATCTATCGGGCATGCTCTCGGACAAGATATTCTCCGCTAACTTCCATATAAAACACATGGCCGTAATGTGGAGAGTAAAGAAGTGACTACCGCATAGATGATAGTAAGGGTCGATAGGAACTCCGGCAAGATTATAATAATCTTCCCCATAGAAATGCCAGTGAGTACATGAATCTGCCTTACAGTACACGTTCGCGATAAAAAGGCTATCATCGTCATCTTCGTAGCACTTTCCCATAAGACAGCCGTCGTCGTTTTCTACCACAAAATTAGCAACGATTCCTCCAGACTTATGTTTGAGTAAATATCTATCACCCTTCATTTTCATCCTCCAAACTACGTCTCATGATATTCACAGCCTCCTTCAGGCCCTTTGCTCGGCATAAGAACTCAAGCCGGTCTTCATAAGAGGTTCCAGCATCTTGACACTCCGCAAGGTTAACGTATTGTGTCGCGGTACGTGCAATATCAAAGCAAGCGTCACGAACGTGTTTTTCCAACTTAGAATATCTATCGCGTTCTTTCTGCAGCTGCTCAATCAATTGATCCCGCTGGTCGAGAGCCTCATAGATTTCCTGGACGCTCATTCCATTGCGGGTCTTGTGCTCGGCGAGCGCTTGGCCATAGTCATCGTCAAACACCATCCCAATGCTCATTCGAAACCTCCTTAAACGGCTTATCCGATCTCATTCGAGTATCTACCATCTCATCCTCAAAATACACAGTGGGCGAGAAGAAGTATGCGGTAAGAGGTTTGACCCACCAAGGGCAGAGATAGACCATTTGTCCGACACCATCAGCAAAGCCAACGACCTCAAAATCGATCTTATAACCCTTTCGGTAATACCACTTAGTGAATTTAGTTCTGAAATCCATACTCAAACTCCTTTCCCAAACAGACACTCATCTACAATGTTGTCGAAAACATCAATTGGAGCCACACCCCTATCGAAATAATCCCAGACTCGACGTTGAAGATAGTTCGAATCGAAACCGGTCTCACTAACGAGATCGTCTACGAGTTTTTCGTACAGTTGCTTCATGAAATATCAGCCTCGCTTTCTCTCGATCGACGGACAGTCTGACACTATAATAAATGCACCATCTTGGTCGTGGACCAACTTGGCGTTTCTCAAGATAATGTGACATGGAACCTCACGATATCCATAGCGCTTAGCCCACTTTTTGTTAATGCGCTTCTTCTTATGCCTCCGAACCTGCTCGTACACAAACCCATCGTATTCCATCTGGAATGTCGGATCAGAATCCGGCCCTACCAGCTCGCTGAGTAAAGGTCCGTTAACCTCGCCCTCGAACTCGGCAGTATATGCCGTAGTAAAGGATATCCCCTTTAGATGTTGGTTTTCAGGATATTCGGTGACCTCCATGGTGTCTATTGTGCCTATCTTAGACTCATCTATGTAGAAAGTGCCTGAGCCAAAAGTGAGATTATTTTCAACACCCATTAAATCACCCTCCTAATGCCCTTCCACCACAGCTGCTTTGGGAGATCGCGGTTTAAAATGATGACGACCTGCTTTTCAAGATCGTCTACGATTACATGATTGAATTTGTCGGCGTTAAGGAACGGCGCCAGTTCCTCACTGAGCTCAGCCACCTGACATCCGTGCTCTTTCAGCTTCTGAGTAAGATAAGTCTTACCTGTCGGACCAGGCTTGCCGAGGATGAGGAATAAATACCCGTCCTTGATAAACTTACCGTTTGAGGTAAAATGTCGAAGAATCTCAAAGGGGGTTGCTCTTCTAAAGTTTCTCATAAACGCTCCTTTCTTAACCATTAGCCTTTCGTTTAGCGAGAATTTTACCGAACAGACCGCATTCTTCCAGAGGTACTTCCCGGATAACAGTAACTTCCTTGCATCTGACTTTACCAGGCGCATAGTTAGGGACGACAATATCGTCCAACTTAGCCTCGACTTCGATGATCGCAATATCAGACCACCTTCCACCGTAATCGAGGACCCAATCCAGATAAGCGACGTGGATGCCATGGCCGCAGTCTTCCTCGGGATCGTTATCAAAGGAATCAGGAATAGCTTTTTCGCCAATTACATATTCGAAAGAGCCATCTTTATCGGCGAAATATCGATCGCCAACTTTATGTACACACTTGAAGAACCGACCAGTTTTCTTGTCGTGCTTGAGACCATAGAAGTCGCAGTATTCCGTAATGGTTTTGGGCATGTAGACGATTCTTGCGTTGCCAGAAATATTAATCCGACCGCCGTTTAGACGGTCAACAATTTGGGAATTCCCCCGTGCCACAACAGAAGAATTTTCCCATGCCTCAACAGAAGAATTTTCCCATGCCTCAACAGAAGAATTTTCCCATGCCACAACAGAAGAATTATCCCGTGCCACAACAGAAGAATTATCCCGTGCCTCAACAGAAGAATTTTCCCATGCCTCAACAGAAGAATTATCCCGTGCCACAACAGAAGAATTTTCCCGTGCCACAACCCGATTTCGGTAGCTACGAGTCACGATAGCGGGGCTCCACCGTGTGCCAAATTCGATATAAATAACGCCATTAAAGTCCTCGGGGATCATATTCAGTTCGGCCTGGTTCTTTACAATAATCTCGGACAAAGTTTCATAATTAATAGTCATAGTAGTCTCCTTTCAAATTACGACGTGCTTTGAATATGTTTACAAATGGTTTTTGTTTTGCTTGGTGATCCCGCCGGGATTCGAACCCGGGACCCATAGATTAAAAGTCTATTGCTCTAGCCAGCTGAGCTACGGGATCATAAGTCTCTCACTTCGTTCAAGTCTAGAAGAAAAATAGACCACCAAGTTTCCTCAGTGGTCTATCCTTCTCATAATACAAACCGCTTTTCTCGCGAAATATCAGTTGAGGTCGTAGCGGTCCTCATGGAAACTCGGAATAGGTTCCATCTTGAATCGGTTCTTTTCGTGGAGATAGTCAATCCGGGCTTTGACCTCAGGGTCCTCGCAAACACCTGTGGAAATATAACGGTCCAGGACCTCATAAGAGAACCCCAGGTTATCCTCGTCAGTTTTACCACACAGACCGTCACTGGGTGTCTTCTCGATGAACTCGGTAGGCAAGCCTAACTCGTAGCCGATAGCCTTTACCTCGGTTACAGTCAAGTTAGCCAGAGGAGCGAAGTCACCAACGCTGTCGCCCCATCGGGTACTATATCCGACCCAATCCTCGGACAGGTTGCAGTTATTAGACACTCGTCCGTTAAGGCTCTGGGAAATAGCGTAGAGGGTAGCCATGCGAATTCTGGGAGGGAGATTGGTGAGGGTTTGATCGGAGGGTTTGGCGAACTTGGGGAAATCACGTTCCATTAACATGCCGTACATAATGCTACAGATGATGTTAGTAGCAGCACCGCCAATGTTAACCTCGATGCTCTTGATACCTAAATGCTTGACGATCTTGTAAGACACGTCGATGTCGTCCTGCTCGCCGTCCGGCATCAATACGCCAATGACTCGGTCCTTACCCAGTGCCTCGCAGCACAGAGCTGCTACGACGGTAGAGTCCTTGCCACCGCTGATGCCAATGATAGCGTTACAGCCGGGACCATTATTTGCGAACCAGTTACGAATCCATTGGACAAGATCGTCCTTAACCTTCTTAGCGTTGAACATAGTTAATCCTCCTATCTATAATTAGCACCGGCAACAAAACACATCACCATTATTCCAAACCAAACCCATTGCTGCCAACTTGTTATGCCGAACCCTTGTGCTCGGCATAGTATTACATTCGCAACGATCATCAATAAATATACCACATACCAGCCGCCGTTCATTGAGAATCTCCCTTCGTGTCATACTCATAAATATAAACCTCGTAGTCATCACCAAGGATCTCCTCGATCAGGGCAGAGATAACCTTCCAATTACCTCCGCCCAGACCGCATCCGATGTTCTTGGGGAAACCAATGGTTTTGTCTTTGGGAAAACGGTCTCGCATAGCGGTCAAACATTTTGCAAAGGCATCGTAAGATGTAAAACGTGATCCGTCATATCCGAAATTATCTTGGGAGAACATGTTTACGATCCATTGGTCCGCGTCATTGATACGAACTCCCCAAATATTACCGAGTAGTCCATCAGTCGCACCTAAGTGTCTACTACAATAGTTGCGATAAGAGCTAAAAACCAGCGGCCATCTCTCACGAATTTGCTTGGCGATGCCAGAGCCCATGACGCCCTGGCAGTTCACCTGATGACAAATATAATCGCAGTTGCTATCCAGCAGATTACCCTTTACGTAATGGATCATATACTCTCCTCCTTAAGCTCCACCATTAATAATTCCCTGCACATACTCGAAGACGTACATCTCAGGAAACGTAACACACTTGATGATGTCGAAAATCTGAGTTCCGATTACACTTATAGTACCTACCCATAGGAAGATGGACGCGAAAATCAGGATAATACTGATAGGTTCCCATTCATTTACAAAGCTAGACGAAAAAAATCGGTACTTCTTAGCAACAATAATGACAATTAGAGACGCCACTGCCATAATTGCCATCCATGCCACCGATGTCCAGATTTCCCAGGACACCAGTTTCGCACAGAGTGTAGTGAGGTATGGAATGACATTTGCGTTTGTCCAGTCGATCACAATACCGAATTTTTCACAAAGTTCATTTAAAGCCTGAGTAGTTTGTTCACTCATAGTCATAAATATCAATCCTCCTTAAGTTCCATGCCGTTCAGAAATAACTTGAGCTTCTCGATACAATCATCGCATAGATCTGTATAATCCGTAGAAAACCCGCCTACCGATCTGAAACACATACCACTTATCGTCTTTCGTTCAAAGTTAATATCCTTTGCGAACCGAATGTTTTCTTTATAGAACGCACCGCACCGATCGCATTGTTTAGCATTAGCCATACATTCTCCTCCGAATATCCATGAAGTTATCGAAGCGAGTGATCGTGCCATCCTTGAAGACAGTGGTCAAATCAGTATACTTATCAGGTACCCAACCACGGTGTTCGTCGGCATATACGAAGCTGCCGTCTTCACGTTGACGCACCCAGCAGCAACCCTTATGGCTCTTCTTCAGATTACCGTCGTCGGTCTTGGGGTCCTTGTAGATGAACAGCTTCTTGTCGCCGAATTCGCCGTACGTAGCCTTCATAGCCATACCGAAAGTGTCGCGAGTGATAACTGTCATCTTGCCATCCTCATCGAACAGAGCATGGAAACAGAAAGCACCTACGCCGAACACCACGTTATTGGCCGCAAAGCCACGCTTTTCGAGTTCTGCATAAATCTCAGCCACACGGTTCAGCGTACAGCCATCGCCGTAGATCAGACCGATGTGAGGATCGAGTTCCTTGTAGCCCTTAGAATTAACGGTACCGCCGAAGACCTCCCACAACTTCTCAATAGTGCGGATAGAAATATCAACGATATTGCCAGAGTCAGGTCTGATCAGCAGCTTACCGTTATGAGCCATAATCTCGTCCTTACAGGCAGGAATGATGTTGTCGACCATATTCCAATAGTCATACGTATCGGATACCATGGAGAAAGACGTATTGGGATACAGCTCAGTCAGCAGCCGCTTCACAAAAGTGATTTCATCGCCGTCGATAGCGTAATTAGCGCCCATGACGGAGTGTTCCGTGGAGACTGCACCTCGGCCGATACCATTGGTCTTACAGTTGGCGTTATAATATCTGCCGATATAAGGCAGAGCAGGAATGGTGGAGGTCTTGTTGAAGCTCAGCAGCCAGGATGCGGATGCTCGAATAGAATCCTCGACACAGGACATGCCGCGCATACCGAAGTCGGCCATAGCCATGAAGGGGTCTGCGCCGTCCGTAGTCTCCTTGTAATACTTCTCAGCGAGATCATGATAGGCTTTACCGATAGTGGCGTAAGCACATGGAGCCCACAGCTCAGCCTGCAAGATACATTCGACCCACTGGACAACCCACGCAAAGTCGGGATGAGTGTTCGTCATCTCAACCACAGGGATACCCATGTTTACGATAGAACCCTCCGGCAGAGCACGAATCTCCAGAGGAAGATAACCGAGTTCATGCAGAGCCTTGATCTTGGACCATTCGGTATTCTCGACGCCGATCTGGACATCCATATAGTATTTATACTCTTGTTCTACGGCGCTGAGAGGCTTGTTAAAGAACCTATCGTTAAAGCCGTCGATCAGATATTCCTTAATGAAGGGTTGGAGACCGAAGAAGACCATATTGCGGAATGCGGGAGACATGTTTTTACGAGGGGTGAGGTAGGAGACCAGCTTGGTGAGGTTCTGAGGATACATCCGGGAATGAGTATGTTTGTAAGTATCAGAGAAGAGCATCATCATAATATTGGTTTTCATTTCAATACCTCCTGTTAGTCCAGAACGTGAATCACATACCGGGAATGGCCTGGTACTCGCTGAGCAGCTCCAGCATGGCAGGATCATCCTTAGCCAACATCTGGTACAGAGCGATATCCTGCAGCTGCTTAGCCCGCTCCTTCATCTTAGCCTTGAGTTCCGCAGCCTTAGCCCGATTGGCGACGCGGGCGTCATAGGCGGTGGTATCGACCTTGGCTACGATCTCCCCCGCGAGACCGACATCGTTACTATCGATGATCTCGACGACAGTAGCGAGTTCGAGACCTGCGTACGGTGTGCTCACAACGACCATATTGCCGGTTTCGATAGTGCTGTCGAAATTTGCGTAATTGTTACTGGAGATCTTATTGTCATCGACAAACTTGACCTTTACAGTGTTCAGATAGTTGGTAATGTTACTCCTATTATTCATAGTATTCTCCTCCAAAATATCATCGTTGGTTTCGTTTACAAGCGAAAGTTCGCTAGGTTTAAAGTAAAAGCGACCGACTGCACTATAAGGATTTCTTTCGGTGTCTAACTTGACAAGGATCTTGCCGTATTGACCATACTGATTCAAAATTACCGTGCCGAGTTTTCCTTTATAGTCATATTTCTTATAACTGTCGCATCGCATTACTTCGACCCGCACACCAGGCTTGAATATCGTATAGATCTGGTCCTGCGTCATTTCAACACCTCAATTTTTTCATGACTCTTGGTGAAAATACTATCGGTGGTGAAGACCTTCTTAATCAGGTCGCCATCCAACAACTCGCCTTCGAGGATAGTATTCTCACAATGTGAAACATAGAGGTAAATATCTTTTGCACCCAGCTCTTTGAGCTTCTTTGCGCTATGATAGAAAGTACCACCTCTGGAGCAGATGTCGTCGATGATGAGGATATCCTTACCGGCAATCTGGTCGACTGCTCCAGCTACATCCAGACCCTCGATCTTACCGGTCTCCCAGTTGCGCTTCTTGATACCGAAGGCGTAAGGGAGTCTAATCAGATTTGACCGCATTTTCATGCAACCTTCGTCTGGGTAAAACGCGATGAGGTTTTTAACGCCAGAAGCAGATAGTTTAACTAGTGTCTTAATGAGATACGGTGTCGCGTTAACCACATCCAGATTATCGATTAGCGCTTCGGATACACTAGAATGAGGGTCTAGAACCGTGACATGGTCGAGTTTGAGGCTGTTCAGGAGCTCCGCAAAATATTTCAGAGTGAGGATGTCCTCGCGAGACTTTGTACGATCTTGGCGGGCATTGGGGATGTACGGCATATACAGATCGATATGTGTAACGCCGTGAGCCCTCAGATGTTTTACCAGATATATCAGACTAAGAAACTCGCGGTCGTTTTCATATCTCCAAGTGATTTGAGCACCGTCACCGTCGGGATATATCTCGGGTTCGTGTTTGACTAAAATTGTTCCATCGGGAAAACTGCCAATGTCGATGATTTTACCGTCGATACTGATCATGCAAAAACCTCCTTACCGCTTCACGTTGATCTGACACATCTCCATAGTCTTAAGAGCAGCTTCGTGAGTCTCCGGAGTGACACCTGCACAGCAGGTAGCGTCTACGGAGATTTCGTGGGTGTCAAAGAATGCCGCTTTTAGAATCAGGGCGTTAGACACCACACAAATATCAGTGCAGAGACCGATTAACTCGATTTCGTCATTATTCTTGACCAGTCCGCTACACAGCATGCTAACCGGCAGTTCTGTAGATCCGAATGTGAATTTGTCGAGAACATATACATTATCGTAATCAGAAGGCGGCATCAATTCTGCCAGAATTTGCCAGCCATCGGTATCTTTGATACAATGCTCCACAGGGAGCTTCTTGCCCTCCTTCGTCTCGAGATAATCCTCATAATGTGTATCTCTCGTAAAGATGATCATATCACCATTCTTAACTGCCTCGTCGATCTTCTTCTTCACGTTCGGCACAATCGCCTGGGCCTCCTTAGTACCCAGGGAGCCCGTGATGAAATCGTTCTGCATATCAACAACTACTAATACTTTCATGCTTTTCCTCCTTAAAGTTATGCCAAAAGTTTGTTTATTCGAGCCACCAGTTGTCTATGTAATAGAAACCAATAACACACCCAACGATAAGAATTATCCATGCTATCCAAAATATAACCGTCCAGTTAACGCTTTTCAGCGACTCCACAGTTTCGTCTATTGTCTGGTTCTTGTAGAAATCTGTACCATCAGTTATCGTGTTGTCACGCAAATCTGTGAATATAGTACCAACATACTCAGTGCCAGTACCGTAATACTGGTATCGGATATGGCTAGACTTCTTAATCGTCTTCAAGTATCCCGTTGCCGGGATATGAATTTTGTTGCTGTTGAAGGGTACGCCCAGAAAAGTGATCTCCTTACAGGTTCGAGTTTCCCTGTCGATTTCGTCCCACGACCAATAAACCTCAGTTGTAGTATAAGTCTGAGTTTTACCATTAACCGTTCTGGTCTTAGTGACAGTTCTCGTGTGCCTCGTGTACCTCTCAGTCACTTTCTGAACCCGCATATACTCGCCGCCGATTTCGGAGAATGTTACGGCATCGACCGCTTTTAAATCGCCATAAACAAATGCGTTACCAACGTTCGTACGCATTCCGTATTCGAACAAGCTAGCGCTATCGATTTTGAGCGCCTTGTTGTAAATAGCGTCACGGTCCGCACACGCATCAGAAATACATCCGCCGATCCAAACACCGAGAATCAGAAGTACAGCGATTATGCAAATACTGACCAGTACTTCGCGTTTAGTGATCTCCATATTTTATTCTCCAAAAAGGTTCTGGGGAGCGTCAACGGGAGCGTCATACTTCAAATACCCAAAGTCAACGACTTCGTAGCCAAGAATATTGAGGAACATACGTGTGGGGAATTTGCGGACATAGCGATTGTAATCCTTAACCTGCTGATTATAGTTGCTACGATGCTCAGCAATAAGGTTTTCAGCAATAGAGAGCTCGTTCATAAGCTCCTTATAATTTTCATTAGACTTCAAATCGGGGTATGCTTCGGCAACCACAGTGATGGCGGTAGTAACATTCTCGACATCACTAGAGCCGGTTCTTCCGTCAACAATCGCCTTCAGGGTTTCGGCTTCGTGCTTATCATACTGCATGACACAGTCGGCGAGGTTATAGACCAGATCGACTCGCCGCTTTTCCTGAACGTTAATGTCGGACAGTGCAGTATTCACAGACTCCTCGAGAGAGAAGGCCTTGTTCTGAGCGCCCTGTGCAGAAAATACACCCAGTAGAGTAACCGCAATAACACATGCGGTAATGATCGCGACGAGCTTGATGATAGAATTATTCATACTTTTCCTCCTTAAATATCAAATATTAAAGACCATTCTTCTCAGCCAAATACATCGCTCGTTTTTCAGCAGCAATTTTGATAGCTGCCTCTTCGGTGTCTGCAGAGACGTAACAACAAATGGTGCGATCATAACCTCTACCACGTTCTATTACTCGGCCAATATCTTCATAATCATATTCATCCTCGCAAGCCTCGCACCCCACCGCATTACCAGATCTGTCGAAAGTAACCATCCATGCCGGTCTCAGCATAATCTCGCCGTCTTCGTATTCTTCGATGCATGTCCGACCCCAGCTGTACTCACCGCCGAACTTATTAGCGATTTGCTCCGCCACACCGCGATTAGTAGTAACAGCGACGATATGATAGTCCGAGTAGCATCCTTTAGTTACAACATAAAACATAAAAGGCTCCTTTCTGAGAAATTATTCCAAAATATCGTTAGGCAGGATGTAATCGCCGTCACCAACGACAATGGGGAGCTTACCATCCCAAGTGTCAGCCATGATCTTCTCGATAATCTTATCAGTAATAGACTTGTCGATGACGGCGTTTGCCTCTGCCTCGGCTTCAGCAGCAATCTTCAGAGCCTCAGCCTCAGCCTTGGCAATATCAATCTCGGCCTGCGCAGCCTTCAGCTTAGCCTGAGCATCTGCCTCAGCCTTAGCGACCTTGGTCTCGTTCTCGTAGTCGGCCTTCAACTTAGCCTGCTCGGCGATCATCTTCTCTTCGACGGCCAGCTCAAAAGCATCGCTGAAATCAATGTTAGTGATCACCACGGCTACGATGTCAACGAAGTACTCCTCGCCGACAGCCTCCTTGATAGCCGCCTCTACTGCGGGAGAAATACTTGCGCGATTAGCGATGATGTCCATAGCCTTATGACCAGACAGAACAGACTTGGTCTTTTCCAAAGCGATGGAGTTGATACGACTCTCGAGCACCTCCAGCTTACCGTACTGAGTGGCGATGTCGACTACCTTATCGCTAATAATCTGGTACTGGATAGTCATGTTGATGGACATGGTCTGCGCGTCGAGAGAGTACGCGGCAGCTTCGGTCTCGAGATTCTGAACCTTAGTGTCATAAACAATATAAGCGTTAGTAGCCCACAGGTCGTAGTGCGTGCCAGCTGTCTTTACGTCTTCGATCTTACCCAAGTGCTTAACAACAGCGACTTCGCCAGAGCTTACCGTGTGGAAGCTGAAGGGGACGAGAATGAATGCGATGACGAGAGCGATAGTGGCCAGTACGGCGATAACGCCAGCGCCAGACTTATCATTGTCGAAACACACACCTGCGATTACGCCTGCTACAATAGCAAATACCGCAATTACAATACCTACAAAAATACCAATAGCCATACTTTTTTCTCCTTTAAGTTAATAATGTTTTGGTTTGGGAATTTTTGAATGTGGAGGGAGTGCTATGTGAGGAACTGTAAATATACGAAGCCGGTGGTCCCTAAAGCCAGTAGCACGAATGAGGGCCAGTAAACCGGTGCTCTATTAGCGGCACGAACCGCGACAATTGGTGCTTGCCAGAATACAAGAAACAAAAATAGGATTTTTAATATCTCCATCTTAATCATCTCCTTACTCACCTAACTTCTTAATAACGTCCATGAAGATTTTGATAGCGACTGCGAGACAGTAGATACCGAAACAAATCCAGTAACCTACCCCAGCGTCAATAATGGCGCCGATGATAGCAAACAGTGCGATTGGCATGCGAGTACCTCCTTAATAATTATAATTTACAGCTTCCTGCCGAGTGATGAAGAAGTGGATACCTGGTGCGCATTCGTGCCAGCGGTTCGGATCGAAGTTGTCAACCTTGACAATCTCGCCCACCCTATAAGCAAAATTCTCGTCATGCTTACTGTATACGACGTCTACGTTAGCAGGGGACCCGTCAATGTTTGTGAAGGAAATAACCTTTGCGTGAGAAGCCCGACACTTGCGAGAAGTTGCGGAGCATCTAAGGGCGTCTTCGGGGATTTCCAACTTGACAATATAGTTTCCGCGTACCTTCTTAAACGCTGTAAAAGAACCTTCCTCAGGACAAGTGAGAGGATAATAAACGTTCTTAGCGGTTTCAAGGTCTGCACCAAAGAGGTTTGCACCAAAGAGGTTTGCACCAGAGAGGTTTGCACGACGGAGGTCTGCACCAAAGAGGTTTGCACCAGAGAGGTTTGCACCAGAGAGGTCTGCACGACGGAGGTTTGCACCAGAGAGGTTTGCACCAGAGAGGTCTGCACGACGGAGGTTTGCACCAGAGAGGTTTGCACCAGAGAGGTTTGCACCAGAGAGGTTTGCACCAAAGAGGTCTGCACCAAAGAGGTCTGCACGACGGAGGTCCGCACGCTCGCCTTCGGGATCGTTAACGAGCCATAGCTTGTGTTTTCTCAGAAAGACTTCGAGTTCGGCTTGAGTAATCTTTTTCATGCTCATAGGTTTCTCCTTTCAATTCTACACAATGAAAATGAGAAGACACCGTGTTTCAGATGTCTTCAAGCTTACCGAAATCAGTTAATCCAAGACTAACCGTTCCATCAAAGAAAATGTTTTTTACGCGAATCCAAACAGCTACTTCCATCCAGACCACTTAGTCTCATTAAATATCTTTTTCTCTTTGATAGCCTTTGAGATAGCTAGGTCGATACCACTTCTGGTCTTTAGATGATAATAGTGGAGATCTACAAACTTAGTATTCAGTCGGTCGATCCGTCCAGATGCCTGTGTTAACACCTTATAGCTATAGTTCTGACTATAAAATATGATAGTGTCGGTCGTAATACAGCACCAGCCCTCACACCCTGCCGTGTACTGCACTAGATATACCCACTTGTCACCAGTCGGAATAGGTTGATGCGCATGTCCAGACCACTCAGCAATCTCAGTACCAGGGTCATATCCTAGATTTAACAACATCTCTCGTTCGTAATCGAAGTTGTAAAATATAATAGCTTTAGGATGATCCTCCAACAGCTCTAATAACTTCACCTGCCTACTCTCATCAGAGTTCACTATTCTCCGTAATGTATAGCACAATCCAGACGCCTGCTGTATAGGTTCGTCCTTAAACGGGTCCCATCGATTACGAATAACATCCTTATACTTCGCGATATCGTAGTTACAAAACACGTCTTCATGGTGTTGGATGGTATGACGCTTGAAATCCATATCTATGAGAATGCGGTCTCGCAATCTTATAAGGCGACCAGTGTTATAGTATCCGGCTATTTTAGGAAAATTCCTGCAATATGGATCGTACTTAACGTGCTCTCGAATGAACTCAGTTCGATTCTTGTAGAATCCATTGGCGATAAACAAAGGTACGTAGTCCATCCAGGTGTCACCTGCGGTTGCTGATAACATTACCCATTCGTTGCTCTTAACGATCTTCAGGAAGGATTTTACCCAAGCACCCGAGCCGACTACTCGCTGCTCATCAAATATAAAGAAAGCGTTGTTTACGTCTATGTATTTCTGAACGTTATTCCAACTATCAATTACGATCTTATGGTTATAACGACTCAGCCCTGGTTTTGGATACATCTCGAATGGAATAAGTTCACCTTCCCATTCATGTTTATCCCGCTTCATAGCAGTAGTGATAATGTATAGGTCTTTTGGATTTTCCATCGGGGTATAACCGTTTTCATCGATCCAACCGCCCTGTCGCTGAAAATAAAAGAAGAGGCCGGTCCGAGACTTACCCGAACCGACCTGACCATTGAATACACTACCAACAAACGCTTTCTTTACTGCTTCCATCTGGAAGTCGTATAGAAATGGTTTACCGTTACCGGGTTCTATTTTGCTCATTCATCGCTTCGTCTCCTTCTTTTCATATTTAACGGGCCTGTGAGTGTTCAAGTTAATAGACTCGGTAAGACACTCGCTACAAGGCGCTTCCGTATCGCCCAAGTCTTTGTGCTTGCACATCCCACAGTACTCATGGAAATATACTTCCTTGTACGCTTGATGATCCATGCGCTGACCTCCGTTTAACCGATACGCAGCACTGTCTCTCTAGGAGCAGGCTGAGTTACTGCGTCGGCGAAGGTCTTGCCGATACGAGATACGCTGGACAGATATCCCTTGTACTCCTCGGTGATGCCGTCAAGCTCGACTTCAAACTTCTCAAGAGCACGAGTCTTAGCCTCACGCTCTACGTCAGCACGAACTCTCTTAGCGTCGATCTTAGCGGCCTCCTCAGTAAGCTCCTTGAGAACTACCGCCTTGATATCGGAATACTCCGCTTCAACAGCGTCGCTCACCTGCTTATGAATATCGCGCTTGATATCGCCGACGATACGATCGGTTGTCTTACTAGCCGCCTGCTTAACCTCAAAAGCAACGGACTTCTCAACAGCACGTTCGATCATGCTATCGGGAATATCAACGGGTGTTCTGCTGGCCAACTCATCGATAGAGCGGTTGAGATTCTCACTGATTTTAGCCATCTTAGAGTGCGTTGCGATAGCGTAGCCGATTCCGATCAGACCGATAGCAGCACCTGCTACACCTACGATTCCGTCAAACTTGTTCATGTTAGTTGTCTCCTTTCGAAATTGAAGTTTATCAGACTGAGGGGTTTACTTCAGTACCGTATACTCGAGTGAGTCACTACCATATGCCATATCAAGTACATGAGGAATGGCGTCTTCGGTACAGGTGAACTTCTCCTGGAACGGCTCGGTTAACAAGACCATACCTCCGTCTACCTCACGAAGGTCGACCTCCATGCCGTACTGCTCGTAGTAAATATAATCTACGTAGCCCTCGTCCATATCCTCCTGTAGCAGATTATCTCCACTACCCTCGGAAATCTTTACGATCTGTCCAGCCTCTGGTACGAAAATAAAGATGCTGTCGAACATAATGAATCCTCTCCTTTTTTGAAATGTTTTATGAAAATCTCCCACCGGGAATTTTTCAGTTTTGAATATCGAGTAACTCCACCATATACTCCCGCAATTCGTTTTTAGTCTTAACCAGATCTCGTTTAACGACGCTAAGCTTAGCTTCCAAAATATCAACTAATTCAGGATCGTCGTCTCTGAGTAAGTAACGAATGAGCGCCTCCTGCTTATGGGTTAGTGTTCTCTCATCTTCTAAAATGTCTATTAGTGGTCTCATGGGTATCATCCTTTATACGTATAACCGCCCGTTATACGGTAGTTTGTTTTTAATCATTTCGTCCCAACATGAAGTGTGAATATACTGCTTGAGCCCTCGTTTGGTGACTACCAATTCACAGTTATTTTGATGCGGATTTTGTTTCAGAATACTATCAGGCACTTGCTCAACATATTTTCCACATAGCGGGCATCTAGTATTTACTATCATTCGTCGACCCATTGGGAATCAGCTCCTTTGCGCTCATGTAAATATACATCAGATGACTTCTACCATGATGCTTAGAAAATACAATACGAATATTGTCATCCTTACGCATCTCATCAAGCAATCGCAAATGATCTTTCTGCCAGTCTTTGAGTTCAACACCATAAAACTTTTCTGCGAACGTAACGACGTCCATAGAGATCATCTCACAAATATCCTTTCTCTTTTAAACTGCTATATGAATCACCAACAATGATATGGTCTAACACTTCAACTCCAAGAATCTTACCAGCTTCGGACAATCGCTTAGTGACTTCAACGTCCTCACGACTAGGTTTCGGGTCGCCGCTTGGATGATTATGCATGAAAATGACGCTTACTGCGTTTGCCAATAGAGCTTTCTGGAACGCTTCTCGTGGACTTACTAGAGACGCATTTACAGTCCCATGCGAGAGTTCGAACACCCCGATGACTTTGTTTTTCGTATTCATACAAATCATGTACATATATTCCTCGGGTTCTTCATGAATATGCATGAAGTCTTTGCCGATAGTAACCGCATCGTCCGGGCTCTTGATCGCATAGGATAAGTCTGGGTAATTCGTGCTTACCTCTTTTTCGAGTACCACCCGTTTGTTCTCTGTAAGTTTAGTTTTGTATTTAATCATTCTGACCATTGTTGCCACTCTCCTCGGTTATGTTTTCCAGTGGCTTAGTGACAGAGAAATATAAAGGCCCACCCGAAGGTGAGCCCAAACTACTCATAATTAGGTAACGGCACTATCTTAATGTCGTCAGGAAGCACTACACATCACCTCCTATTTACCGCACAGAACATACAGCGGTCTGCCGTGTACTGTGCCGCACATTTCTACTAGATTGCGAGAGATTAACGCATTGAGACCGAACACACCAACCAATTGTTTAATATAATCGCCATATATAGCGTCCATATCGGTTGTCTCTAATTTTACGACTGAATAGATGCGATCGATGTATGATTCGGTGTAATATAGGTCGTCTGGTTTATCGCTAACATCAACCAGTTTCACATCGGTCAATACATACGCCCAACCGTGATCTAATTTAGTGGCGGCCCAAATATACATATCGAGCTTTTTGTTATATAATACTAACTCGTCCGTATACTTCTTTAGAAGCTCATGGCCAAACGCCGTGATAATATAATCCTGTTGAACCGCTTCGTGAAATGTTCCGGATACGATCTCCCAGTCCGTCATAGTAGCCTCACGAATATAGTTGTTAGGAACGAGATCCTCTAGCATATTCGCCAGAGTTCTATAGTCCAAGTACCCCTTCTCTTTTCCGTAAGCAGATACGTCGAAGCCGAATACTTTACCATCGTACATATTAATCGTTCTGGTCATCCCTCATCATCCTCTCGATTTTTACGGAAATACATGATATAGTTGGGTCTAGTATCGAATCGTACTCCCATTTTGAGAGCGTAATAGACAATATCGCCCCAAGTGAGCCATTCCGGTCTATCATCCTCGTCGAATGTCTTCCAAATAGCAACCATATTATCGATTTGATCCTTCTCATTTTGAGCCCAAAGGGCGTTTGGGTTTTGCCCTCCGTTACCGAAGTAATAATCGCAATCCATTTTCAAACGACTGAGCATCATGTAACGGAATGTTTTATCGTGCTTGTTCCAGTCTTCCATATTAGATCATCCCCCATTCCTCAGCGTTTTTCATGTGCTGTCTCCTGGCTCGATCATAGGCATGGTGAAGGCCCCATTTGCGGAGCATCTCCCAGTCTAGATTGAAACAATCTAATACGTCCTCATCGGCTGTCCAGTTAATGGCGTACTCATGGTTGTCCATTTCATAGAGGAACGCCGCCTCAGCAAACTCCTCGTCTTCTTTTAGCTTTTCTCGAAGCTCTTTCGTATGACGCTCTAGGAGCTTGATTAGCGCCTTAGCGTTCTCTCGCTTGACAATATCGCCATGTCCAAACACAGAGACACACTCATTCTTAGTGGCACCTAGTTTCTCTAGAGCCTCTTCTAGCTGCTTATCATTAAAAGCATAAGCGATTGGAAAATCCTCGAACTCCTTCTGTTGTCTTTTCTTAAAATCCAAATACTCTTGCCTTTTCATGATATATCCTCTCCTTGAGGGTTTTATTTGGTGCCGCCCATGGGATTCGAACCCATACCTGTACGGGACTTAAATCCGTTGCCTCTTCCAGTTGGGCTACGGCGGCATAAACAAAAGAGTCCCTTCGAAATTAGGACTCTCCTAGTTGGACGAGCTTGTTTACCAGCTCAAATTCTTTATTTACATGTTTTGCTACTCTATCATTCCAATAGCTATTCTTCTCTGGTCCGTAGCAATCTACTTTCCCATAGCAATGATTAGCCATATTGTAATGGTAGTGATACATAGCAATTAACACATGCTTCTTAATATTTTTAAGCATGATATCTCACTCCCTTCCATAATAGGACGTGTTTGAGTCGCGTATGGTCCCGCCGATGGGATTCGAACCCATAAGCTTTACAGCATCGGAACCTAAATCCGACATGTTTTCCGATTTCATCACGGCGGGAAATATAAAAGGGAGACCCAGCGGTTAAGCCAGGCCTCCCTACAGTTACTCAATCAAAAATCCAATTCATCATCGCTAGAAGCCGCAAAGCGATCCAGACGCTGATATACCTTCATAGCGCTCAGATAAGCAGTACGGAAAGTGTTACCGTTAGGTAGCTTATCATCATAAGGACGGATGTCCAGGTCGACGGACAGAATATCCATCTCATCCAGACAAGCAATAGTGTCCTCAGTCAGCTGCAGAGGCTCTCTCTTAGGACCCCGATCCAGATACACATTAGGACCACGACCGTTGAACTTCACCTTAACAGGCATGTGCATGAAAGGAGTATCGCCTTCCTCACGAGGGGGCTTGATCTTCACGTTCCAGCCATCACCAAACTTGTTGGTGTCGTTACGCAGTGCATCGCAGTCCTCCTGAGTAGGAATCACCAGGGAGAAGTTGCGATCGCCTTCACGGTTGAACCGGTCGCCACGACCAGAGAAGTTCTTCCAGATGATACGAGCGTCGTTGATTTCCAGATAGCCGTTGGGGAATGCGCGGTTTGCTTCCATAAACTTGATTTCCATAATGATTTAATCTCCTTTTAAAATATATTTTTTATGATAGTTGTTAACGTTTGTTGAAGTAGTCGTCATAGCCTTCGGGCCAATCCCAAGGAACGTCATCGTCCAACGGGAAGTCCGGAATAACAGTCTCTTCAACTATGTATGGTTCATCCGCCACAAATCGTTCGAAGTCTCCGAAGTCGGAAATGCCAGGTTTGCGGTTCTTGCCTTTGCCGGAGCCGTAGATTACCGCGTCGATTAGGGTATTGAAGTAGGATCGATCGATTATGTCTTCTTTTCCGAGAGTTCTGACAAACTCGGACTCTAACCATCGATAGTCACTAGCACCGGTAACTGAGTTGTACTTGACGTTACCTTGCGGGTCTTTAGCGTCTCTGACGAGTTCGCCTCCGCCATAACCAGGTTTAATCGGACAGAAATTACCGATACGTCCGACGAATTGGCGATCATGCCCTTTCTCGATCAGATCGATGAGTTCCGCCTGTCTCTCAGGATTCGCGTCATTCTTGCGAAGCTTTTTCAACTCGTCCTCATATGTCGCGACGTCAGGAAGATTCTCGTTCATGTCTAAATAGATTGCCGAACCCTTAACCTCATTTGTCACACACATATCGTCGAACTCGATCGGCTCTCTACTAAAGAGCTTCTTAAACACGTATGGAACGGCAAACTGGGCACCCGTAGCGGTCCATTGTCCGCCTTTCTTTTTATTGTCGCCAGGCGCGTAACCGTACATTCTTTCACAAGCTTCCGCAGTAGCGTATTTGGCAATGTAGACAGCGTCGTTTACAATACAAATACGATCGTACGTAGCCTCATGCTCAAATGTGTAAGAATATTTCTTACCGAACTCCATAACAAACTGAATGATATCGGGGGTAGCGTTCGCTATCTTTATACTATCAGTCTTGATATGCAACACCGTGAAACCGCGAGCCTGAACCTCGTCTTGAAGGGTCTTCATAAACAACGCTCCCCGACAGGCAATCACATTATTCTTGTTTCGAATGTCGCGCATCGGGTTCTCGAAGTTGGCAGCGGTCAGACCGTAGCATGAATTCAAGGCTGTTTTGGTGGCGTTTGCCAGATCTTTTGCTCTAGATTCATCCGTTAGATATGGGGCTAACCTGCCGCCCATCATTTTTCTCGCAGTGTCATAGTCGCCATGCTTGATAGCAACTCGAGCCTCTAGCAATTCTTTGAAATGTTGAGTGTACTCTCCAAAATAATTCAATGCAATTATGCTAGACGGATGCATGCTGGCAACGTCAAGTAACGCCACATTTGTGTAAATTCCAGGTTCTGCGTAGACATATCCACCTCTGCCGACATCAACCCCGCGGTATATATTCTTACCGTTTACACATTCGTATCCGGGAAATGCGTTAAGTATCTTAGTCATACAAATCATCTCCCATATCTACATATTCAAACACCCATCCTCGCATATAACGAGATTTTCCGTTTAACACTAGTGATACTCCGGCTTCGCTAATTCCGAGTTCGTATGCCGCTTGACGCGCACTATCGTACGTGCGGACCTCCCCACTCGACATATGTGTCGCGCGAACCGGTCTTTTTAGTCGTCTATACGAATGGCGTTCATGATCAAACGATTCGTCAAAGCCGTCCTCTAATGCAAAGTAATATCCGTTACAGCTGCGAGTTCGACCACGAATGACCGAGCTTATCGAAGACTGAGAGATTCCGAGTCGACGAGCGGCTTCTTGTTGACTTTCAAAGAATAATCTTGTACCACTTCCAAGATGAATAGCTACCACGGGTGTTCTTCGAACTTCATTGGCTCGCTCGATATCTTCTCTCGTAAAATATCTAAAATGGCCATTGCGGATAGAATCTTGCACATTGTCGTATTGATCACCCCACGCAAGATTCCAAACCTCATTGTTTGACGGATCATCGTCTAAGTGACGCACTTCCGGATATCCGTCCGGATTCGGAATAAACGCTTCGGCCACTAGTCGATGTAAATATCTATGAATTCTACGACCGTTGCAGCGAAGCGACACATCAACATGACCACTTCTCAATGGTGTTCCCCATATGAACGATGATGAACACTCAGACCACAGTCGAGCTTTTGTGCTAATCCAATATCCAGGGATATCATAAATCGGCTTCCATCGTTCGTCCATATAATAATCGTCTACATATCTGTAGTCGCCATACACGTATTCTCCAGGAAACCCGTCGATATCCCAATTGTGACATTCATACTCTCTACGCATAGGTATCCCCTCCTTCCTTAATAAAACTGCTCGCCGGTAGCGAGATCGGTATAAACCAACTTGGGATGTCTCTCTTTGCCAAATATAATCCTGGTGGTTAAACTGTTAGTCGTATCATTCACCGTCATACCTGCTAGATCTGCTAGAATCTGTCTCGCGGTCCAATCGCCTTGCAAATGGTCGAACACCTTTTCCGTGGCGAGCACATCTGCGTCGCAGTAATGAGCAACTTTTTCCCACATTTCCTCAGGAACAGGCTCGTCCCACGGTAACCCAAGCTCCTCATGGTGAATGCCGAGATCGATCTCCCATTTTTTAAGGCTCTTCTTATTAGCAGCAGATGCAAAATCATAAACGTCGGTGTATGAAAGATTATATGCCTGACCAAACAGGTGTTTATTTCCTTCGCCCTTAGGAGCATTTACGATGTTTTGAGACAAATTATACAGCTGCTCGTTTGAATATCCTAGGAGACACGCGTACAGCATGTGATTGTCGTACCGCCTGCAGTTATACCCGATCAGTCGATATTTGATTAATTCCTCAATATCTTTCGGCTTCGGATTGATCATTCGGACCACTGGCTTACCCTCGCCCTGATACTTCCAGTTAATCAAGAATAGATTGGGAAAGACCTCGCAGTCGAAAAATACGATCGGAACTTCTCCGCTTCCATCGTGAGCGTCACTCGGTTCCTCCGATTTAAACTTCATCTCGCTAACCTTTTTGATACAGTAGTCCGCCTGGTTGGTACTGTTAGCCGCAAACGCAAATACGGCGTTCTTCATGTCACTAACGTCGTAGCACAAACCGCTATTGTACGCATCTTCAAGGTTGTTGTAAATGAAGTCAATGGAGCATCTAGTCGAACCGTATTCCTTAGCGAGATTACGTCTGAGAAGAGTACGTAGCATCTTCTCGTTCTTAATCCCCTCAAAATTTATCACTTTTCCATCTCCTTTCAACGGTAAGCCAGAGCTTATCGTTGCGATAGGGACGGAGTTACACTTAGTCAACATGCGCCTCAATGAGCTCTTACCGGTGAATACCTTTATTTCAATGTTCTCGTTATCATCAAATATACGACTGAGCTTAGTAACGTCTCCGGTATAAATATAATGCAGGTGAATACCGGCTCCGCTCTTACTCAATTCCGCATACGTAGCGGGCCACTTGCTAGCCTCTTCCAGGTTCAGCTTGAACGATTTCTTGCCAGACTCGTCCTTCAAGTCAAAGTCTATGACAATATGATTCTCAGGAACTTTAACGTAATGTAGCTTACGAGTGTCTAGCTGTGACAGCGTTGCTGTAACCTTCTCCCACTTCTTCGTAGGAGTTTCCTTAGAGCTAGCGTACTGAGCGAAGCACCCAGCACACTCCTTATCAAATATCGACTCTGCAGCATCGAACTCGATAAGGTGTCGCTTAGGCGCTTCTTCCTCAGCTTTTGTTGTGACTCTCGCTCGACTTTCCTGTGTCGCATCCTCAAATTTATCGAGTCTGAAGCCACGGTAATAGCTGCGCAGTCTATTTCCGTCTTCAGTCGCGAATCTCTCGTTGAACTCCTTGAAGTAGTTTTTAAGCTCCTCTTTGAAAGTTCTCTGAGAGAAAGGATACGATACCTTAGCCTCGTCAACGTACGTCTTATACATCTCCCAAGCGGCTTTCAGCGTAGTGCCGTCTTCCCGTCTGAACACATGATAGGAATCCAGAACGTAGTTATAGAAATCGTTCGTAGCGCCCATCATGCCGGTAGGAACATAGGAATCATACGCACCCGGGTCAGCCAAATACACCTCACGACAATGGTGGGCAATGGCACCCAGTTCGAACTCAACCTGCTTGGTTGCCTTCTTATACTCACGAATACCCAACTTTTTGCCTGACGGTGATACGTCTATCAATCGTCTCAGCAAACCGGATTTACCATCAGTGATTTTGACCGGCTTATTAGTACCCATGAATAAGAAACAGTTAAACTTGGCGTTATACAGACCCTTGAACTTTTCGTTGATAGGCATCGTCTCGTGAGATACCAGACTGTTAAGCCTCGTATTATCCTCGATTCTAGACAAGTCGCCGTCATGCTGAATAGCAACAAGAGGATTGGTCTTGAACGACTCGAGCGCAAAGGCGTTGTTACTAGAACCGAGGGCCTTGGCATCAAACACAGTATGATAACCCTCGAAAAGCTGTTGGATAACATTCAGGATGGTTGATTTACCGGTACCTGCTTCGCCGTAAAACACCATAAACTTTTGAATCTTTTTTGAATCACCAGTTACGATCGCACCGATAGCCCACTCGATCTTATGCCGCTCCTCTTCGGTATACAGAGTGGAAATCAGCTTGTCCCAAGCTTCGATACTACCTTTCTCAAGAGGGTAATTCAGTCTCTTACTGGCAAAATCTTTTTTGTTAGTCTCGGTGTTTGAGAATATAAGCTTTTCGTCCAACGCCGTAAAATTATCTCGACATTGTCTCTGACAATACTTATGCCAAACATCGATCATTCCCGACTCAGCATCCCACATATATAGCGGTTTGACTGTATCGTTGAATTGTCCCTTATGTTCCTCGATGTATCTGTTAACCTCACGGTCGATAAGATTGATCACGTCTTGCTCGTCCGTAGACCACAGACCACGGTCCTCGACCCACACCGCATAAAAGTCACCGCCTCGAATCATAAGATCCTCAGACCGGTTCATTTTGAACTTGGGATACACTTCTACCGTGCCGCGCTTTGTGGTTCTCGTGGCAATAGTAAAGAAGTCAAGCATTACATTCTGGCACCTCCTTCCCCAAATATCACATAATGCTTCCTAAGTACCAGCTGAGCTGGCACCAAATCTCGACTTTTCGCATGTCGTACTTACAATCGCTAATTGTGAATAGACCACCGCTACCGTCGGGTTCGTAATCTCTATTTAAAAACCGCGCAACGATCGTATCTACCTGTTGCCTATCGAAGTCCTGATCGGTCATCGGAGTAAGACCCAAACTATGAATCATGCTCCAGAACCACTGACCGGTCCGATTACCGATGCGCTCGTCGTCCATAATGGTTTCTTCACAGCGAATCGCGAGGGCCACCATCATCTCGAATACGCTACAGGGACCCTGTAAACAATCCTGCAAGGACATATCATCCATAACTAAGGAATATCTACGTCTGAGTTGGATACCGTCGCTAGCTCGATTGTCGTCGTGAGGCACAAACCAAGTAAATTCGATATCATGAAGACGGTTTAACAACATCCAATATGATCTGACGTTAGAGAATCGATTACCGTCGATCAACTCGCACAGCCATAGGAAATATACATGCTTAATACGCTCTTCAGACGTCATCAATCATTCACCCGTCCGGGGCCAGCGCTTCGTGCCTCTTCGTACGTACGGTAATCTCTCAGGATCTGAAAATCAATTCCCAAGAAATCGTTACGAACAAACACAGCATCTTCCTCGTACTCACCGAAGGTGTTCAATGCATCAGGTCCGAGCAACTCCTCGGCGTCCTCAACGATATTGTAATTATCGTCTTCGAGGAATCCATCGGCATAATAAGTTAATTCGATCTGGTGATAGCCATCAAGTTCACCAAAATCGTACGGACTGATTACTTTGGGTTCATTTGCCATATTTCTCGCCCCTCCTTTCTCATTAGTATATTTTTCTACAATACGAAAATACTCGACCATATCCTCGTTATCATCCTCATCGAGGTTCTCGAGTTCATCCCAGTTGATCTGCTTAGGGCGCTCTACCAGATCTTCTTCATCATCGACCTCGGGTTCTGTGGGTTCGCCAGAGGAAGTCACGTCGCTCTCCGCGAACGCCTCTTTCACAGACTCGATTTCTTCAGCAATGATTCGGTCATACCGAGACTTCACGACCTTCCATGTTACTGCGGAGCCGATAGCGGCCCCTGCAGCGAACACGAGTACGTTAATAATCTTCGAGTTCATTATTATCCTCATCCTCCTTAATATCGGTTTTTAGTGTCATGACGGTTAGTGCTAGTCCGCCAAACAGAAGAGAGACGCTTATCAACGCGCCTCCCATTATGTGTCTTTTACTTCTAGTCCCCAATGTCTTTTCTAGCATCGCAACGATATAGTCGAGTCTCTCCATGTTAAAGACTCGCTTCGCTGGATAGCAAAACAAGACCACATACGAAGCTGATCCCTGCCATTGCCGCTAGAGTATATGATACAGTAGTCGGTCTTACTTTTGTTTTAACATTCATCGATCATACCCCGTTCCTATTTTGATTTTGACTAAGCGGAAGCTGTAATGCGTGGATCGGAAACATCCTTACGAAAGTATAGAACGTCACCGATCTTAGTGCCATCTAACATCCTGCAGTCGTACCACGCTTTAACAGTTGCGGTACCGACATTAAACTTAACGGCAGCCTCTTCGATAGTCATGAAGCCGACGAAGAATGCGCCGTCAAGAACCACAGTGTCTTCGAGATTGTTCTGTAGAATATACAGGATTAATTCCTTACCGGTCATACACTACCCTCCTTTCAAAGGTCTAGTGGTTACAGGCTATAGAGAATATCTCCGTCGACATTAAACGTCAGCCATACAGCATTCTCCAGGCCAGCTGTGAATTTGCGGTTAGTAGCAACGTTCATGTTCTGAATACCAAAATCAACATAGCCATCACCACGTTCGCTATCGTAGACCCAGCCGACAGCCTGACCCATACGGCATTCGGGAAGACCCAATTCCTTTAGAACGTAATTCAGGAATAAGCGTCCATCGGACTTGAGCTTCTCGTTCATCCAGTTCTGCTGCTGGACAAGGAAGAACTTATTCTTTTCATGATCAGGCATCCAGGCACTGGACGTATCCTTACTGAACGCAAAGGTATACGGACTCATAGCGTCAGCGGGATTGCCGACTTCCACAGTCTTCTTAACGATAGACTCAGTGCCGTCCTCATTCACCACAACCTCTTCCACTTCCTGAGCCTTGATGTCGTACAGAAGCTCCTTGTCAAGCTGCTCGCTAAAGCGCTCTACCACACGACCACGATACTTCTTGAAACCAGTGTCAACCGCGGTGTAAGCAGCTGCCAGAGCCAGATTACGCTTACGAGTGATGTTGTGACCAGCCAGGATACAAGCGATAGACGTAGCGCCAACCAAAACAGCGGGGCCGTACAGTTTAGCCATCTTCAGCGCAGTCTGACCGTATACGATAGTCAAATCCTTCTGTGCGTCCTTAGCGGTATAAGGGACCATACCGACCTGACCATTATCAAGATAACCCTTAACAGCGCCAGTTTCGGCGCCCTCGTGAATAATCTCAACCTTCTTCTTAGTGTCCTCAAGGACAAAATCAACCTTAGTGGTTGCCTTACAAGCCATAACGGCGCTGACGACAGTACCGACAACGCCCGTTACAACAAGGATTTCAGGACTGTGCTTCTTAAGCTGGAAACCAGCCTTATGAAAAGCACGAGACGCAGTAGTAGCCAATTCGTTGAATTTCATAATCAATCATTCTCCTTTTTAGTAGTATTTTCTACGTGCCAAATCAGATGCTCCAGGTACCACTTAGCCTTGTTCAAATCCTGAAGGCCGTTCTTACCCTTCCATCGACAAATATATTTAATGACCTGGGCCGTATCGACAGCTTCGATGCCGGAGAGGCCCTCTGTGAAGGCCTCCATAACATCGATGACCTCAAGACCGGCCTTGGACTGATAGTGAGCCGGGTGGTTCACCATATCGGGCTCGGTATCGATCAGACCGCTGACGGTGTGCTCATAGTCATCACCATAGCAAGGCTCGTGACACCCCGCATAATCGTTATATACGACGTTCATCCGCACTCCTCCTTAATCGATAGGTACTGCTCTAGGCAGCTTGAGAATATAACCGTCGCGCACACGGATAACTTCTGCACGGCTCACGTCCATCCAGCCGTACTTCTGTGCTGTATACGGAGGCGTCAGAGGAGTCATCTCATACAGATCGTTCACCGTGACGATGCCGTAAGTTGCTACGATATCCTGCATCTGCTGCTTAGCACGCTCTGCAGAACCACGGTCGGGCCAGATGATTTCATCGTAATCCGCGGCACTTCTAGGAGCGCCTACGGCGTTTTCAGAACCTCGATAGTTCACTGTGTTCTTAGAGCTGGAATAGCTGTAATAAGGCGTCTTAGTACCGCTGTTTTTTGCCTTTCCAGTACCACCATACAGGATCATGTCAATACCGTTGGTGATAACATCATAGAAACACTTCTTGATAGCAGGAACCAACACATCCATAAAGATGTAGTTCTTTACGTTAGATGCATCTTCTGAGATAAAAATATCGGTAAACTTACGGAGCTCATTTTTCTTGGTCTTCACAGGACCTTTGACAACCTTCTGAATTCGCTTTTCTTGCGTGGCTGTCTGCTTCTGCACCTCTTTAGACTTGTGCGAATTCGGCGGATACATAGGCTCGCTCATTTTGCTCATCTCCTTCTAAAACAATCTTTCCGGGCAGGACGATTTTACTTCGAGGAATCCTGCCAGTCTCCATTTTGAACTGATACGCGAGATTGCTACGGGCCTTTGCTTCGGTAGCTGCGTAGGTTTGTCCACGCCATCGTCTAGCAATTTCCCTATCGAACTCGAGAACCGGTCCATCGTAGAAATATAACGCATTCATTTTGTCATCCCTCCATAACAAAAAGAAAAGAGAGAACACCCTGTTAAAGGTGCTCCCTCTTTGGTTACCTAGTAAACTCTGCTAGGAGTTACTCGGTTGGCAGATCATGCCTCGTCTTCCACGAACTCGTACTCAGACTCCTGCTGTGCCTTCTTAGCCTTGATAGCAGCGATGCCTCTCTTAACCAGCCCGATGCCTGCAAATACTGCGGCAGTCACGCCAGCGCCGATAGCGATAGCTGCACCAGTGCTCAGATTAACACCAGCGATCTCGTCCTTAACCTCGTTCACGTTCATGATTTCTTCCATTTTTGTTTCCTCCTAAATTAAATAAAGTTTTACGGGTAATCCCCATTACAGTATGTGTATTTTTCGCGAATTATTAAAGTAGATTATACTCGGGCGGATAGTCGAAGCTGAGTACGATACACGGCCGACCCTCGTATTCGGTACCCTCTTCCGCCATCTGAGCGGACGGGTGAATCTCGATGAGATGCTTACACTTCCAACCAAGACTATCACCGGTCATAGTGGGGGATAGGCCAATTTCACTATAGAAATCGTTGAGGGATACGCCAGCATCAAACGGATCAGTGATTATAGCCTTATTGAGATTGTTGACAGCTCGATTAATTTTCTCCAGATCGTTATAGAAATACCGAGCGGATAGCGGGTCGTAGAACAACGTTTGTCCTTTGCCTGTTACGAACACCTCGGTATGCGAGACAGGGTTCTCTTTGACCTGTTTCTCAGCAACTTTATCGCGGACCGTTCTCTCTTTCTTTTCGCCGATAGTCTCGACAACCTTCTCCTTATACTCGCTGAACGCAGTTTCGGACAGCTTATAAGCCGTTGCTAACGCTGCATGACGACGAGCACTTACGGATGCAGAACCGATCAGACATGCAATCGAGGTCGCACCAGTAATCGCTGCTGGTACATAACACTTCCATGTTGCCTTAACCGTCTCGATAGGAGTCAGACTGTCAGTTTCGAGTTCGTTCTTCTTATCGTCGATCAGCATCAGTGCTTTTGGAGTGGCTTTGACGGCGAGTACCGTAGTCGTGATCATACCCGTGATTCCCATTCCCATAAGAATTTCAGGTGCGTGCTTCGACAACGATAATCGCACGTCATGTGTGAATTTTGCTAGGGCTTGCTTGCTCATGTGTTATCACGTCTCCTTTCAAAAATATGCTCTGGGTTAGAAACAAAAGAGTCCATTAGGACTCCTTTGCTTGGTCGGCAAGTGCCTTATTCACTGCCTCGTTGATCTTAGCCTCTTGCGTCTTCTGACTTGCGATACCGGACACCACAGTCCCTGCGATGCCAAGCACCGTTCCAGCGATGCTGAGTACTTTAACAATAGGGAATTTCATAATATTTCACCTTCCTTCCATAATACTCTCTGTGTTTCTCGCGAACTTAACACCAATCTTCGAAGTCTGGGTATGGATCTTGACCGAATGAGATTATGATACATTCTAGTCCATCGTCCATAACCACCTTCTCATGGTGAAAATCGATCCATGACTGCCAGTAGGCGTCCATATTAGCGCATGTATTCCATCCGAAATCGTTACCGTGATCAAGCGGCTCTAGTCCAAGCAGACTATACCACTCGTTCAGATACACACCGTCGTCCATCATTAGCGTTCGATTTACCTCATACTCTGCTTTTTGGACATCGAATGGTCTGGCTTCGAAGTACTGATCGGAATAGTAGTCGTAATAAAGTCGTTTACCGTCTTCCGGTTCAGCCGAACTCTCGGGGTATTCCTCGTCGTACTTATCCTTCGCTATGCCAGCTCTGATTTGCATGCCTGCTTCGCTACCGTATAGTTCCTCAACCTTCTTGCGATAGTCCTTATAGCCGCTATCGAGTAGTGCGTAGGCGCTCATTAAGGATGCTTGACTGCGCTGGTTAAGAACATTAGCTCCGAATATACAGGCTAGTGTAGATACGCCTAGGATAACTGTAGGGACGTACGCTGGACCTGCTATTTTGACTGTTTCGAGCGTAGTTAATTCATCGCCTTTTTCCTCTTTCGCTTGATCCAATAATGCTAATGCTTTTGGTGTGGCCTTAACCGCAGTCACCGTAGTCGCAACTACTCCGGCAGCCCCCACACACGTTAATATAGTTGACGAGTTCCGCTTTAAAAATAATTGTGACTTTGCTAATAGACTGTTCATTTCCATCCTCACCTTTCGGGGTTTGTAAAAAGCAAAGAGAAGTTGTCAGTTTTTACACCGACAAACAACAGATTTTACTCTGAAGCTTACCTTCTCATAATAGCCGTTGTATTTCTCGCGAATCGAAAAAGAAGGAGTCCGTGTTAGGGACTCATTCAGCCTTTTTCCTCGCTCTCCTTCTCTTTCTCCATTTACGGAGCTTCGCGATCAATCGGACAATAGCCCACATGATCAATATGCATACTAACAAATCGCCGAATATCACGAGCATGCTTCCACCGCCTATAATTAGAACGATAGCCAACGCTATCGCGACCACTAGCAATAAGAATAGTAGTATTGCAAAACTAATCATACCGTTTCCTCCTTTCTCTCATAAAAGGAAGTGTTATCACCGCGAAAGGTGGGACTATGTTATATGTCCCGTCTGTCAAAGCAGGTTTCCCAGCGTTCTTTAGGTAGAGGTTTCATCTTCAAAGCCCACATTATTTGGCGGATTGTGATCGTCGGGAACACGCCGTCCTTACACTCGCCAGAGCGATCATCGAACAACGTCTTGAATTTTGGATGTAGATATAACGAATCGGTGAGCCACGGATCGATCTCACTCCACCAGGTTTGTTTTGTGTCTGAATCAAACCGCTGCTGTATAACTGCCAGTCCTCGACTACCCATTTTGAATAATGTACAGCTATCATAGGCTGGGTGGTCGCAAATATGTATGTCTCCGTACATAGACGAATACAGAGCAGGTTTTTCATAGTGATATCTCATAACTCACCTCCTGACTAAAAGTGAAGAGTCCCCGTAGGAACTCCCCATCTTGTAGATTTTAGACGATTTTACTCACGTACAATATGTAGTTCACCATCAATATCGGCCACAATACCGTCCAAGCTACGATACCGAGCAGCCATGACCACGAGTGTGTCAGGAAATCCTTCCAGTCAAATCTCGCGCCCTTGGCGACAATCAGTACGATCCCGGCGATGTTCATAACCAACCACGCGGTAATACCAATAAGAATATATGTAAATAAAAACATATTGTCATCTCCTTTCATAAAGGAGGATGTTTTAAACGCGAGATAAAAGAAACAGCCCTTGCGGACTGCCCTCACAGATACTCTTCCATTTCTTCTGCGATTTCTTGTGCTACTTCAGCACCCATCTTTGCGTAATTCTTGATGAATTCCTTAGACATATACTGTTTCATCATGATTTTCATCATAATATACCCAGCTAGTGTCTGTGCAACCACTAAAACTACTGCAAATACTACAGCTTCTAATAACATTTCAATCGTCTCCTTATGGAATGTATTTTCTCTCCATAATAGAAGATGTTTCTGACACGAGAAAAAGTAAAGGAGGCGCCGTAGCGTCCCCGTTACTTGGAACTTAATCCTTCTTTACACTACTGAAGACTAGTGCACAACCGCATACTATCAGTATAACTCCGATTAGTAATACCATATTACATTTCCTCCCCTTGTAAATAAATATCATTCCATAATAGGAGGGGTATTTGTCGCGATTACCTTCCTTTGCTCAGATCCAAAAGGAAGAGGCTGTGTTTCCACAACCCCTTGCCTCGGTCCGTCGTTCTCACTTCTTGTGGAACAATCTCTGAACAAAGTTTCTTCCAGATTGCGTAGTGATCGTGCCGGTTTCTTCAAACTTAAGTGAAACCTTGGTACCCCAAATCGTAACTACCAACGGCAATACGACTCCGGCCGCGCCGATGATGTTTTTCACGATCCGATCTCTTCGTTCCTCGCGCATCTGCTGTACTTTCAAAGTCTGCTCGCTTTCTCTAGCAGCAGCCTTATCCTTACAGTCGATGTCGACTTTCTCGATCTCGATTGCTTTATCCATCAGCTTGGCCAAACCATCAACTGTGGTGCGATACTTTTCGGAGCCAGGCTCCATCGTACTCAGTTTGTCAAACTCCGATTCGATCTCAGTGTGCAATAAAGCTTCAATGCTCATCTCAATCGTCTCCTTTCAGATATTTCGAACTTCACGTTCCATAATAGCGACTGTTATTTGTGCGAATCCTGGCGAATAGTTTTAATGATAAAAGCCGCCTTCGACATCGATGCGAGCTCTTCCATCGGTACTGTTGGCACTAAATACGGATACTGGCTTCCATCGTGATCGCTCGTGATAATATAGATAGTACCTTTAGCTCCGCTTTGTTTGCCAGCTTTACCTAGCAGATAGCCTAGCACGAACGCTATAGTAACTGCTATGAATGCTATTACCATAAATCCCGCTTCCATTTTGATCTCCTTTCAAATTGTTTTTCTAAAATTCTCCCCCGGGATTTTTTTTCACATTACAAATTTATCACCCTTTCTGGTAACCTACGTACGGGTCTTTTAAGTTAGGTTAAAAATATGTATTCTAGATTAGTTTCGTTCGAACCTAAAAAGAAAAGAGTCTGAGATTACTCCCAGACCCTCATCTTTGTGTGACAATTAATAATTAACCATTCTCCATCATCTCGATAGCCTCTTTACGAGTCATCAGCATGCCATTACACCAGACCATCTCGTTCATGTCGATAGTCTCATTAGCGTTAGCGTGATCCATAATCGTACCTCCTTTTGATTTTGTTTTTAATATATTATCTTGTCATAAAACAAGTTGTTTTTCGCGAATTTACTCTGCGTCCTTCTTAGCAAGGTATAAGTAATACTCGAGATCGGTAACAGCATCTTGGAGTTGTTGAGCAGTTCGCTTTGTATCTCCTATCGCTTCCTCAAGACTAACTACATCGAATACATTCACGTCATTATATATCTGCTCTGTATCGTCTTTTAGTAAGTTTACTAAACCTCGCGACAGTCTAGCTTTACCTCGCATCACCATTTTTAATTCTTGTATATCCATTTTGACGCCCTCCTATATACTGAAAAGAGAAGAGGTTCTGTTCAACCTCCGCTCTTGTCTTTGTCATTAGTCGATTAGACAATGTATGCAATCGCTGCTGCAATACCCATTGCTGCTGCAATAATTCCAAACATAGCCGATCTCCTTTCAAAACTAATATTTCTCATAATAGCGATTGTTATTTTCGCGCGGTGTTTAGTAACCAAAAGAACTTCCTATAGCGATCATAGTACATGTCTTTTCCACACGGAATGTTTAATCTAGTTTTTAAGTATGTGTAAGAGAGATTCTCCGTAACTGCTTTTAATATGTATTGCCACAGATAGTTGTCGGCTTCCCTAGCGACTTTCTCGACCATTTCGATGCGTTCTGTAAGCTGCGCTTTAGCAATGGCTCGTCTAGCTGTAGGATCTCCAGGAAGATTACCAGACGATATACTCTCGAACGATGATGTCGATATATTCGGACTATCGAGTTCCATATAGGTCTTCTTCCATTTGGGGTATTGCAAACAGAAGTGTTTTAGTTCATAGTGACGATGCTTATCGATATGATACTTGTTTTTAATAGAAAGCTCTGGTCTAATAACCGTAGCCATTTTGACTCACTCTCCTTTAATGTAATCCTCATAAACTTCTATATATTGTTTAATCTGTGAAACCCTATTCTTTAATTTAGCGATTTCTTTTTCTTGCATTAGAATCAACCCCACTAACTCTGCTATTATCTCGTCTTTGGTCATTACCAATCAGTCCCTTCTTCGCTAATATACTAACAAAACGCTCTGTGGCATTGCGTATGTTTTCTCTCTGTTCCTCAGTTGGTTCTGTTATATATACTATCGCGTTCTCATAAACGTATTCACGCATTCTTTCTGCCCCTTTTTATTATGCTAAAAACGTTATTTAAAACGCTAAAAGCGTTAATCTAGATTAAATATTACTATCCTAGAATAGCTTTGTCAACGCTTTGTGGGTTTTCTTTTGCATTTTTAGCGTTTTTAGTGTAAGTTATTAGATACAGTAAAGGGGGTGATGAGTTGGTAAACGGCAACAAAAATATTTTGTCTAAGAATCTAAAAAAGTATATATCTAAAAGCGGAAAGGATCGAGGTAAGATCGCAGAGGAGCTGGGTCTATCCTATTCCACACTGACTGATTGGATTAACGGTAACAAATATCCGCGGATAAATAACGTTGAGAAACTGGCGACATATTTCGGAGTTTCCAAGTCAGATTTGATTGAAGATTTTGAGGAAATAAAAAAAGACAATGACAGACTGGTCGCCATCATTGTCAAGCTACGAACAAATAAAGATTTAGTAAATGTCGTAGAAAAATTATCTAGTCTTGATAAAACAAAGTTGGAGCAGTTAAGCCGCTTCTTGGATGCTATTATCTAGAAGTTGAGATATTAGGTCGAGAAGCGCTAAGTCGTTACACAGATTCATTTGTTCAATGATTTGAGCGATGTACATTTCTTTCAATAGAAACTCTCCTTGTCGTCCGGGGCAGAACGAATGTTCTAAAGTATTATAAAAGAAGAAATTGTCAGACACAACAAGAAATACTTACCAAAAGGGGAAATTAACATGTATAAGGAATATCCAACATTTTATAATTTCGAAACCTTAGAATATGACAGGAAATCTCGTTTCGATGATCCGTACCTATCGGTTGACGAGGTTTTAGAGAAACACACTAGAATGATAGAAGAGTATGCTAAGAAATATCTAAGCGGACCCATACCAGAGCATCATAAGTATAAGGAGGTCGGAAGTGGCGAGTCAATCGACGATCGCCCGGAAATGCTCCGTTTACTCAAAGCAATAGAGAATCCGAAAATAAAAGCAATAATAGTAGTCGACGTACAGCGTTTGAGCCGTGGAGACTTGGAGGATGCCGGTAGACTTATAAAACTTCTTCGTTATACTAATACGTTCGTAATCACACCATATAAAACATATGATCTACGAGACGAGTTCGACCGTGACGCCTTTGAACGTGAGCTGAAACGTGGTAATGAATACTTGAACTATTTCAAGAAGATATCACTGCGCGGTAAGCTCGACAGCGTCCGTGAAGGAAACTATATAGGGTCCGTTCCCCCATACGGATTCAATAGAATAATAAAAGAGAATGGCAAGAAAATATGTCATACCCTCGAAGAACGAAAGGATCAGGCGGATGTAGTTCGATTAATATTCGAATGGTATTGTAATGGCGATATTGGGGCAACTGCGATATGCAGAAAACTAGAAAGTATGCATATCAAGACGCCAGGTGGAAAGGACTGCTGGAAGTCCGGTATGATCTTCTCCATCTTAGAAAATATACACTATATAGGATGCGTTAGATGGGATTGGCGTAAGACCATAAAGATAATCAAAGACCAGGAAATTAAGGAGATGCGCCCAAAAGCCAAAATCGGGGAGTATCTGATTTTTAATGGCAAACATGATGGTATAGTTTCGGAGGAGCTGTTTAATCGAGCCAAGGAGGTACGGGGTAACAGACATCGAGCACGGACAGACACCACCTTGAAAAACCCTCTTAGCGGAGTGTTGATTTGTAAAGCATGCGGAGGGAAAATGGGGTATAACACCTATAGAAGAAAGGGGGTCGAGTACGCTAAACCTCGAGTAATGTGCCACAACCAGGTTCATTGTAAAACAGGCTCGGCTATATACGAAGAGGTACTGGAACGCGTCTGCGACTCCCTTAGTGAAATTATAGACGATTTTGAAGTGCGTGTCGAGAATCAAAAGGACGACTCGAGTAAGCTGCACGCAGATTTAATAGAGCGCCTGGAGAAAAAACTTGCTGATTTGGAAATTAAGGAGAAGCTTCAATGGGAGGCCAAACACCATCCCGATCCTGATGAACGTATGCCGACACATATATTCAAGGATCTAAACGAGAAACTGTTAAAAGAGAGGGCTGAAATAAACGAAGCTTTGTGCGACGCTAAGGATGCGATGCCAGAGCCTATAGACTATCGCAAACGAGCCGTTACGTTTAGAGAGACATTAGAAATAATAAAAGACCCTGACATAGACGCGTCTATAAAAAATATGCATTTGAAAGATATTATAGAGAAGATCGAGTATACTAGACCGCCTAATGTGAAGATTACAAATGAGAATAAAGGTGAGCTAGGATATGCCAAACTTGGAAGAAAAAACATGTTTCATAGCGAACCGTTCGAAATAACAATATTCATCAAGTAACGAGAAAGCCCGCCACAATGGGCTTTTTCTTTTTCGGGCACATGAATGGGCGGATTCTTCCGGGTCTACATGTGACCGAAAGTCATGTAACTCTATTTTGACTGGTTGAAAAGAAGAGACCATGCGGCTCGTCCAATTAACCATTAAGTCACTCACGTACCTCGAGTCGGGTTCCCAACCCCTTCAAGTGGCGACACATGTTCTCAGAGTATACCGTCCCTTCATATACTCGTCTCTCCATAATACAACGTGTTTATCACGCGACAAAAAGAAAAGAGCCCTTGATCAGGACTCATCCAGTTGGTCAATAGCTTCGTAGATCCCTTCGGCAAAAGTCGTAGATACCATTTCTAATATCTCCTCATGGGATGGCGGATCTGATTCGAGTCCATAGATGATCATTATCGCTTGTAAAACCGCGACATAGTCTCTTGCTACTCGACGTAGATCTTTTTCCATCCCTGCTGGGAGTTTCTTCTTTACTGGAAACATATAAACTTTAGCCATTTTGACCATTCCTTTCCACTATTTTCCTTCCATAAAAGGGGCTGTTTCTGGGGCGAGTCGCCTTAGTCTCAGCGGAACTTCGGAGAAAAAAGAAAAGAAGGTGGGTAGTGTGGGATTCGAACCCACGACGTTGAGGCTGTCCTCTTACTCTTCCATTAGAGCTAACCGTCTTAACTATCCCAAGACCACTCCGATACTTTAAGTACGGGAATGGTGCTTCCTTCCATAATAGGACTTGTTTCTGTGACGAAAAAAATAAAAAGGAAAAGCATCAGCTACTCCGCATATACCGTCACTGTAGTTTCCTTAATATGATCAATTTCTTTAACTTCATCTTTCATAAATTGGTTTACAAAACCGTATATATCCATAGCCAATACCATGCCTGCTAATGTAACTACCAAAAACTTTTTCATGATAAATCCCTCCAAAGTTTGTAATAGTTTCTCATAAGAGGGCATGTTCCTGGTGCGATCTACTCTATTTTGACACAATCTTAGTATCTATGAAGCTTCGTAAATAAAACGAAAAGGGCCTGGAGGAGCAATGAACTCTCCAAGCAGCGGTATCACTTAAGATACTACATTCGTGTCTCACTACTTCCTTCTCATAATACAATATGTTTCTCACGCGGACTCAGGGCATATTAATCGATAAAACGAAAAGGCCCAGCATTTAAGCCGGACCTACTCCGTTAAAGAGTCTTAATAGTTGCGAGTTTGTCACTAGCAAACATTTCTCCTTGTACGATCTCGATGACCGCTCGGTAATAATCGCTTCCAGCATCGCGTTTCATTGCTGCTACACATGCACGTTTATCGCTGGCAAACATACCGGTGTTCATAATCGCCCGCACGGCGTCGTAATATCCTACTGTGCGGCAACTATTCTCACTTACATACGTCACCTTCGTAACGCGCGGTAGCGATAGAAATGCTCCGACTAGCGCAATTTTACCAATAGTCCCGAATACACGTTTAACTGTTTCGTTGTTCATAATAACAACCTCCCAATAATATTCTCTTCCATAATAGACGTTGTTTGTGTGACGACTGGTTTCGTTATCCTCGGTATCTCAAGAAGAAAAAGAAGAGTCCATGTATCGGACTCAACCTAACCTTCGAAGAATAGGACTACGTCCACAGGGCTTTTAAACTCCTGTTTCTCGATAAATCCCTTAAATACTTCATACTTATCAGGTTCATTTTCCTCAATATACATGATCTCATCTAATAAACGTCCGTAAAACCCTTGAGAATACGATAACATCTCAATTACTTCAACTACTTCTTCAATGTCATAGCCTTTCTTAACTTCCATGTTAAACGCCTCCTTATAGGTTTTCCTTCCATAATAGGGGCTGTTTCTGAGACGAAAAGGATAAAGGGCATGTTAAGACCCCCTATCCTTACTCTTAATCGTTTTTATGAGTGTCACGATCCCAGTGAGCAATGCTCCGATTACACTAAATGCTACTCCAAGTATGCTCAAAACATATACTAACAAAGTCGTTCACCTCCTCATAAAACGAGGTGTTTTGGATGCGAATTCTGGATTACCGTTCTCAGTCTCTGCGAGTCCTCAATTAGAAAAAAGAAAAGAGAATGCAGGTAGCGGCCCAACGGTACCGAACTCTACCAATCCGAATTTCTTCAGATTCCGTATAATACATTCTCTCTCCATAATACGGCATGTTTTTAATGCGTAAGTACGGGGCAGGCCCGAAGACCCGCCCCGTACGTTCACTTACTCACACTTAGGCGTATCGTAAGTCATGGCCAGACCACTGTCCTTCATGCCGGCAGTAGTCGGATCGTTTACAATACCCAGGATAGCCAGGAAGCCGAACACTGCGTTCACGACTGCCAGCAGCTTGGTACCCAGGTCACCGAGATCCAGCTCAAAGCCAAATACGGCTGCCACCACCTGAATCAGCAGCAACAGCGCAGGGATGGCGGTGAGCCAGAAATTAATGTTCTTGACACGTACCTTCCAGTTAATACCCATTTTGAATTCTCCTCTCTAGTTGTTAATCTTTGATAGGTAACGCCTGAATCTCATCTTCCATATGATCGATCATACCGTTACCGCCGAGATCTTTATATGCTTTATACATCAACAGACCGCTTTCGAGAGCGTGGGATGTAATGTAACCCTTCGCCACCCAAATCTCATGCTCGTCCATAAGATGTTTGCGCAAGATACAAACAACGCCGTTCTCGATTGCGGTGTCGTGCTTACACTGTTTTTCATCTTTTTCTTTTTTCAACCGGATGTTTTCTCTAATGACCGATTGTAAAACGAATGCTAGCACCGCCGAGACAACTGATGTTGCTATTGCGAGTATTGTGCTCATTGGAATCTACTCCTTTAATCAACTAAGAATGTGCATTGGAATGGTATCCATACCGAATCGGAGGCTGCGATAGAGGCATCGCCGTTACGATATCGAGTAAATCCGACATCGCCGTTATTGTCCACACGCATCAACCATACGCAGCAACCGCTGCCCTGACACAGTGTGAACACGGAGGAACTTGGACGATAACCGTTTGGTAGCGTAAATATAGTTGTATAGTCTGTACTGTACGCTATCTCCTTAAGAGGTTTAACAGTTCCTCGGATTTCCACCGTATTTCCAACGCGTCTATACTTAGGTGCTTCGGAACCGCTAGCATAATAGTTTGTGAAGTTACCAAGCGCGGTTAGATCGGCATTATGCCAACCTCCGTACCATTTCTGATTGTCGTCCTGCCAAGAGGACCCATAATAAGTACGTTCATACATCTGTCGTTTTGTTTTGTCGCACAGATATAACCGCTGGATACGCTGACCGTTCGGGCCTGCTGGTATGACTTCTAGAGTAAATGTGCCGTTTGTTATCGGACAGTTTTGATAGTTGTATGTACTTACATTTTCACCTGAGTAGATATTCGGAGCAAGTACCGTATTCAAATCGGTACCGGCTGGTAAAACCGGATACTCAAAGCCTTGATTAGGTACTATTTTGAAGGCGAAATCCGCAATACCATCAGTCTCGGCTGCTTTACCGAATGCGATACCAGTACCGCCTTTGCGCAAATCCATAACATATTTGGCGCCGGGGAGGATCTTACGTACTGTTGTTTGGCCATTACTATCTTTAACAGTAACGCTGACCGTGTACGTAGTATCAGCGCTCAATGAGCCGCCGATATACTCAACGATGATGCCGTTTTTGCCAGCTATGCTTAAAGTTTTTTCCGCGATAATAGTATTAGCGGCCGTACACTTAATAACCGCACCGGTTGCGTCAAGAAACGTAGACCAGTTGAAATATACTCGCGCATATGTACCGGCGTCCGATTGCGTATACGTACCAGTGTCTGGATCATAGCTGCGTCTAGATACCGTAAGATTACTAATCGTCGGATTTTTGTACGCCAACTGCCACACCGCATAGAGTGTAGCACCAGAGTTGGCTGTATAACTTCCACCTGCGGAATAAGTAGCAGACGTTGCCGTAGCCGATGTAGACCAACCTAAGAAGGTATAATTCGTACGAGTCGGCTTGGTACCAGATAACGTTAGGGTTTTACCGTATGTTTTTGTCTGATCGGCCGGGGCTCCACTACCACCGTTAGCATCAAACTTGATGGCGTAAGTGTTTGCCTTCCATACGGCATATAGCGTGAGGGCGGCGTTGGTGCTATAGCTATCACCAGGATCGTAACTACCATTAGCTGAGGTAGCAGATGAGGATGTCGCCCAGCCTAGGAATGAGTGACCGGTGCGAGTAGGTTTGGTAGTAGATAACTTAAGCGCGGTGCCATACCACTTGGTCTGTGAACCAGGAGCTCCACTGCCGCCGTTTGCGTTATAAGTTACCGTATATGACGGAAGCTTAGGAATGGTAAACGTAGTACTGGCATACATAGTGCCGCCAACCCTATCGACATTGGTCAGTTTGGCGTACAAGTATCTAGTTACCGCAGAGGTACCTCGATTATACGTGTAGGAATAGCTTTTTAACTTTTTCTGATTCGATTCGGACCAACCGCTACCGGAGTCGTTAGTCGTGCTGATTGAAACGCTTCCTTGACTGGTTGACGCACTGCCGGAGGACGATCGATTATCGTAATACAGGGTGTTTCCACTATCGCTAACTGAGTACTTTGACCAGAACCAAATTTCGACATTGACTGTAGTTTTGTCATTCGTGCTAGTTAGGCTTCGGTATATGCCGATCTTACCGTAACTACCTACGGTACTACCCCATACAATTCCACTAGGTGCTGCCATTACTCAGTCACCTCCTCTGCTTCAACCCAAATGATACCCATATTGCCGTTTTCCCTTTCTCTCCATACGAATTGGCCGAAGTAAAGCTCATCTTCGACTACTGCTTTCTTTATACGGAGAGCCTGGTTTGTTATGTATGCGGGGGCGTCATCCCCGTCCATGAACAGAATGCGAGTGTTGGTGATGATCAACTTAAAGTTGCTGTCTTTCTCGCCAAGCTCTATACACGGCTCCTCGGTACCTTGCTCGTTTTTATAAGTTCCTATTTTGACGTATTCACCGATATTACCCAGGTCTGCAAGCGATCTATTTGTACCGTTGAGTGCGTACATGATGCTCTTGGCAGAAATGGCGAGACTATATGTGCCGTCTTCATTCTTAACGTATCTAATATAGTTCTCGTTGTCTCCGATATTAACCTGACCATCTGTATCGAAGTAAATGCCTCTGGTGGAGTTGTTCTCACTGTCTTTTACTTCCGAATAGATAGAATTATCGGTAATGCGAAATCCACCAATAGTAGCGCCGAATGCTACCAAATCCTTGACGTCTATTTGCTCTGCGACAATAGATTTAGCCGTAATAACACTACCATTGAGGCTGTTATACTCGGTCTGAGTCATTTTAACGTCAGTCGTAACAGCGTCTACTGTGTAATACAGGTCATCAATAATCGTATAGTACTTTTGTACTCCGCTATCGTCATAGTAGTATACTTCGGTTCCCGTTGTTGTAGTTACATCTCGCATGAGGGTACCGTCTACAGCTTCGATAGTTGTTTCGGTTTTCTCGTATTTAACCTCAAACGAGTCTTTTGTTACACCTTGCGTGTTGAGCTTGTAATAGAGACCGTCGTCTCCCTTGACCACAAGCTTGTCTGCAACGATAGTGCCGCCTTCAATAAGGTCACCGATTATGGTAACACCTACGAGTTGGCCTGTTACAGTACTGTCACCAACAACAAGGTCTTTGATGAGGCCAGTATCGGAGAACAGTCTTTTGATAGCAGCCTCGTCGATATTAGCGAAACTAATGTTGGCGTATTTGGCCGCTAGATTAGTAATCGAACCGTCTTCTGCAGTAAGGTCCTTTATGACAGCGTTCTTGATAGTAGCATTATCAGTTTCAAGATTGCCGATCTTAGCGTTAGCAGCCTCTAAATCTTCGACGCTAGCTTTGTTGGCTTCCAGATCACCTACCTTGGCATTAGTAGCCTCAAGCTCCTCGACGGCAGCTTTCTTAGCTATTAGTTCGCCAATCTCAGCGGTTGCAGCATCCAACTTCTTGATAGTGGCATAATCAGCAACAACGGTGTTAAACTCACCTCTAACCGCTTGCTTAACCTCTTCGTCTTTCTTATCCACGGTTTCAAGTCGGGCTGAGGGTGACGTTGTGTTGCCGGTAGCGGTGGCGACATGATCTTTGATCGTTACTGTAACACGGTCGCCAGGTTGCATTTCGGTGGTGGTTGCTACAGGAGTAAGTAGCTCGGAACCATCCATTTTGACGTAAGTGGTACCGTCATGCACAACGACAGTACCAGTTATGGTGGAAGCTTTGGATTTTTTGTCTTTATCGTTAGTGATCTTCACAAACTGCGAAATCAGATCAGTCGTTAAAGCCATACCGCATCACCTCCATAATTTATTAACGAATACTGCGGTCTCCGAGACTTTACATTCCGGAGTGCAGTCTATTGTCTGACTTATAACTTTTGCTTTTACCCCATCGATGTCTGAGCGTTTGTAGTTGAGTCGCACGCCGTCTCGTAATCTCACAGGACAGTACCCATGTGAATAACTGAGCGTATATGTCAGCGTAGACATGCTCTTAAGTAGCTTCTCGGCATACTCTTGGACTTGAGGTGCCAGTTGCTTATCGTCAGGATTACCTGAGATGCTAGGGTTGGGGTCTCTGTGTGTAATCTCTCTACCACGCCCGATAGTTGATACGGGGCTGTTAGGGTCATCGTTTACGACTCTAGCGGAGTGGGCTCCAGCACCACCAGAATACGTAACTTCCACGACGTTGGGGACTTTGTACAAATCATGGTCTACAGTAATATCCGGATACAGGATAGAACTGTTATCATCGCTGTATGTCCACACAGGCTGCAGAGCATCGATGTCCTGCTTGGGAGAGAATAGGATTCGCCCTTCTTCATCCAAATCAAACTCATACTCGGCCAAAGCTATCAGATCGATTAGAAACGATAGCCAGGTATCGTCGGTATTAGCAACGAAATCATGCGGGAGCACCTTGTCGCAAGTAGCTCTCACGACAGGGGCTCTAGCATGCTCTCGAACTAGCTCGTAAGCTTTGTCCATAATATTCTCGCCCTCCCTCAGAAAATATCCGAGAGGTGGGGGATTTTCTTTAAGCTCCAAAAGAGGAGTATAGGCGTCGACGGTAACATCACGAATGCGTCCATCGAACTTTGAAGACGGTGTTTGGAGTAAGAAAGTGCCCAACGGACGTTTCTCTCTTACTCCATTTTGAACCGTAATCATGTAGATTCGAACGTAGGCTTCACCGACTGATTCAGTGATGGCGAAGGACGCAGATCCGAGTGTTTCTGCCGAAGCATCCCAACTAATGGAGCTGGACGTGACAGTATCAAGTCTCTCGACATCCTGCCAGGTTCCAGGGTCTACGGTGTAATATTCGTATGTTCTCTGCGCGGTTTTCGCCCAATCAGCCACGGTTACGCGCCTCCTTCTACTCTAGTTATTGAAAGTGAGACCGGAATGGTCACTTCACAGTGATTCTGGCTAAACGATACTGTGACCTGAGCCCAGTATCCTGTACCAGAAGGTTCTCTTACATACACATCGCCGAGCCATCTCTGGAGGCGACGTAATGCGTAGATGGTCTCGACATCATTCTTGTCGATAACCATACTCCAGCTCGAAGACGAGCCGAGATGTGTTCCGTAATAACTCACGGGATGAGAGCGTCCGATATACTCAACCAACTTATAATCGGGTTTTGTGCTATCAGACACATCGATGTTATACGGGAGCTTAAGCATAGACCCAGACAGAGCCGGATCAACAGGGGCTACGTCTTCAAGAGCGTCGAAGTTGGTAGCCTGCTCGTCCCACTGTAATACGGCAGCTATTCCGCCAACCGGATATGCGGGACAGTCGAAGTATTCGATATGACCCGTAGTCTTATCGGCGGCTACGATTCTGTATCTAGCATAATCAAGAGCCGGATGAGGGTCAGTCACCGTGGTTCTGCTAGCCGCATCGAGATTTGTAGCGATTTCTGTAAATCGGCCATCGAACTCACGTCTGTAAACAGAGAGCCAAACGTCTTCCACAAGGGTGCGCTTTTCGATCACTGCGAACAGTATTTCATTACCGCTATCGTCCACTCCAGAATACACGGGTTCACCAGTCTCAAGGGTCACCGCACGTTTATTATTACCACTTCCAGTGGTCACAACGTCGCCGTAAGTATAACCGATCGGTTCGGCATCTTTCAGCGTGTAGTTTCCGGAAGTCAACTCCACAATCCGATACTCAACATCAACGGTCTCGCAATAAGGCCGGATGGACGCGGTGAGGTTTTCCTTATCTACGCCGATCTCAGCATTAGGCTCACACGCAGCGACGGACCAGTCTACTGTGAAAGTAGTGTTAGCTTCCGCGGTCAATCCAGAGGACATAGACACAATGCAGTTGACGAGGTACTTCATGCCATTTTCGAGGGTAACGTTGCTGGGAAGCAACTCTACAGCAACACTCCCTTCGACGTTGGGGTCGGCATAGCGAGAATATACCTCATCACCAGCATTAACCATTTTGAAGTTTCCGAACGGATCTGTAGTTTCATAACCCTCGTCAGCCGTAATAGAGATATGATAACTAGTAGGCCATTGTACACCATCGTTGACTGGCGATGCTGCGGCGTGAATGAACACCGGGAAACTGTTCAGAACACCCTCGTTTAATTCGGGCATGCTCAAATCAAGTGTCGGAGTTGAATACACACTGATTGTTCTGGGAGTAGACCAGGGGCTATATACAGGATTGCCATCATCGTCGTTAAGTACGCCAGCGGTACACATACGCCACTCTATCGAAGCGCCATTGGTGAAATTTAACGTTTTAAGCGTACACTCATAAGTAGGCTCACTCTCGTAATCCTCTACCACTTTGGGAACATAATCGATGTAGTCGGTATGCACCTCAGTCTTACCAAGGGTTACGACAACAGGTTCGTCTAGAGGTTTACCAGGAACACCTCTAAGCTCCAATTGAGCGGAGGTCTGTCTAGACTCATCTTTGGAGTTATGTATCCAGTATAGGACCGCATTTTTACCGTCTTTTTCAACCACTTTTGACGAAGACGACCAAGTGGTCGGAGCAGACGGCTTTATACCCACCACTACCGACTTAATGCCAGTCCAGTGAGATGCTATGCTTTCGTTCCAGGCTCGAATACGGAAGAAGTACTCTTTACCGGCGTCTACACTAATGAACTGGGACGTAGCGGGGTCCTTTTTAGTAGTACCTTGTTCGCCAACCACGTCTACCTTCTGGACGTTATCGGACGTGTCGAAGTATCGCTTATCCTCGGTATACTGAATTTCGTACTTGGTAGCCGTGGTAACCTTGCCCCATGCGATATATACCTCGCTCGGGGAGTTTGCTCTAAGAGTAGTTATTCCGCTAGGAGCTACAGGCTTCGTAGTTACGTTATCCGACCACTTAGACCACTCGCTGTAAACGTCTCGAGATTTAATATATACTCGAGCAGCACATTTGTACTTACTATCGTTTCCGCCAGAGTGTTCGTAAGAAGCAACCCCACCCACCAACGCTACCTTAGCAGGAGTTATGGTTTGTTTTGGGTCATCATTCTTTTGAATCTTAAACTGAACATGAGTAATACCGTCAAGATTAACGTCATCGTATCGAACAGTGGCTTTTACTTTTGCACCGTTCACCTCTACGGACGGTTCGGCAGGGGCCGCCGGAGCGGCACCCTTATCCCAATATTTGAACGCCGTCCAAGAAGCTGTCCAACGGGCAGTTTCTTTACCCTTTGAATCCTTCTTTTTCTTAGCGATAGGTATGACTCTGAAACGAACGCGAGTGGCGTCAGCGGGGATACTATAAGTAGTCTGTCTAGAAACATGCCTGCTCAGATCATCGACGCTGTTGCTGCCAATAGTTTCTCCAATCCAGAGACCAGAGCCGTTAGCGTAACCCCACTCGTATTTATAACTCTCGGTTTCGGTTTCCTTAGCCCAAGTCCACTCAACAATAAGCTCGTTGGGGTCTTTTGAGTTAACGCCGAAATAAGTAATTACGCAAACGTTAGTGGGGGCTTTGGCGGAACTAGAAGAACCGCCGCTACCCCCGGAGGTGGTCGGGTTATACAGTTTTAATACCTGACCGACGTAGATGCGATTCGGGTTCGCGATATTATTCCAGTTAGCAAGCTGTTTGTACTTGCTAGCCGATCCTAAATATTTCTGGGCGATTTCCGATAGAGTATCGCCGCTTTTTACGGTATACGTATTATTCGCCATCTTACGTCCTCCTTTCTATTCTAGCAGCCCGTACGAGAGTCTGAACTGCTGCACTAACGTTACTTCCGTCATCGTAGGTGATGCCGTTGATGTTGTAGGATGTGTTGCTCATATTACCGATCTCGCTACGAAGCTTGCTCAGCTCAGAAACAACATCATCATTTCCTCTATTTTGACTGTAGCGACTCATCATACCACCGATGCGGCTAGCGTTAGCTACTACACCGATAGAGGATTCGGTATTGAGTAAGCTACCAATGGTACTTGCGCCAGCACGTACATCACTAAGGTCCATGATAGGACGGATAGTCGGCTGAGCGTCGATGTCGGAAGTGACAATATCGGAAATCTTGGAAATGGATTTACTGACACTGTTGATAGCAGTAGACGCCATATCTCTGGAAGCACCCGTTACAGCACTCCCCATCATTCCGATACCAATCGCAAAGCCTTCGGGCACAGATGTACCAAGCTTACGGAAGACCTTGGAAGGCGAGTTGACATCGAGCTCCTCTTTAGCAGCTTTTTCGGCAGCGTTTGCCATAGCTCGAGCTTTGGCTTCTGCATACCATGTTTGTTCAGTGATTCCGTCACCGAAACCGGTAGCCAGTTCTTTGCCCACGGTTTTCATAGCACTCTTTTTTTCCTTAGCGCCATCAGAGGCTTTACCGGCTAGAGCCTTGGCTGCAGATTGAAGATCTGTCTTAGCAGATTCGCTGGTAAAAGCACCAACGAACTTCTTAACAGCATCCTCGCCGACTTTCTTAAGGTTCTTGGCAAAGTCTTTCAGAACGCCGCTGTTAGCGTCACCGATTTTCCTAGTTGCATCTAACAGTTTATCGATGTTAGAAACAGCTGTGGATACGCTGTCTTTACTAGGCATACCAGTGCAGAACTTCTTAAGATTCTCAGCAAAGTCGGGGAGTTTCTTACCGAAACCGGAAATGTTCTTCTTTGCGGCTTCGAGATCGACGTTTGCTAGACCGGTAAGTGCTCTTATCGCAGAAACACCTGCGTAAACGGTAGATACTTGGGCGTCAGAAAACGTTCCGAGCTTATCAACAAAACCCTTAATACCCTCACCAACACTCGGGAACTTTGTCGCGAAAGTACCCAGGTCGTTATCACCAACTATTGCGGCCAATAAACCGCCGGTGTTGGGAATCTCATTAGACGCGCTCGCCAATTCTTTAATAGCGTTAGCCGCACATTCGACAGTTGCGGTCTGGGCCGCATCGAAAGTACCTATATTGGTTAAGAAACTTTTAATTCCAATTCCGAGTAACGGGAACTGTAGTGCAAAGGTTGCTAGACCGTTGTCACCAACAATAGCAGCTAAGAGGCCGCCCATGTTAGGAATCTCAGAAGAGGCAGATGCGAGAGACTCGACAGCGCTAGCTGCGCATTCAACTGTAGAGACCTGCTCCTCAGTGAAGGTACCCACATTATCGAGGAATCCACGGAGACCAGTGCCTAGTACGGGGAATTGTGACGAAAATGTAGCTAGATCATTTTCACCGACTATGGAAGCTAAGAGACCGCCCATATTAGGGATCTCAGATGCGGCTTCTGCTAAAGATTTGACAGCGCTCGCTGCACAGTTCACCGTTGTAACTTGCTCCTCACTGAAGGTACCGACGTTGTCGAGGAATCCTCTGAGGCCTCGTCCAAGGAACGGGAACTGACCGGCGAATACGCCGAGGTCATTCTCACCGACCAGGGATGCAAGTAGACCGCCACTGTTTGGAATCTCTGCCGCAGCCGCAGACAACGTCTTAACGGCTTCAGCGGCGAACTTAACAGTAGTCATCTGTTCCTCAGTGAAAACACCGAGGCTGCTCGAGAACGATGCGAGACCTTGACCAAGTAGAGGTAACTGTTCAGCAAAGCCGGCCAGAGAAGAACCACCCGTTAACCAGGAAGTCAACCCTTCAATAACATTAGCTGCGGTAAGTATCAGTACTGTCTCAGCTAACATTTTGACGCCAGTCATCATGTCTTCGCTAATCATAGAAGCGCCCATAATAAACGGCATAGCGTTCATCATGAACATAGACAGCTGAGTGCCGAGATCAGCAAAGGAGGAACCGCCTTGGAGGAAAGACAGAACGCCGGTGATTAGATCAGCCGCTGTGAGGGCAATGATTGCTCCAGCAAGAATACCAACGCCAGCGAGTACCTTTCCGTCGACCATTTTGGCACCATCGATAAACGGTGTTGCATTAGTCATAAATTCGCTAAGCATGGTACCGAGATGCGGCAGAGTAGACGCTACTTGGGTTATAATGCCGCCGACGAACGCACCGATCATTTCGCCGATTCCGCCAGCCAGTTTGATCAGGATGGGCAGACCAATGTTGAGGAAATTCTCAAGATCGCCTGTTAAATCCTGTATACCACCTATGGCGACAGCTACCGAGCCGATAGCTAGCATCAACGGTAGCAACAAGCTCATACCGATAGTCAGCAACGGCATCATGGCGAACACCGCGAGAACTTCGAGTAAACCAGCAGAGGAAACTGTAGTCGTGAACGCCGCGATCATTTGCGCAATTGCATCAGCAAGCTGTAAAATCACGGGCATGCCGGTTTCTAGGAACCCTTGGAAACCTGGTAACGTATCCATCAATGCGCCGATGCCTGCAGCAACAGCTCCTATAGTCAGCATCAGCGGCAATAACAGGGCCATACCAACGACAAGCATCGGCATCATAGCAAACACTGCCAGAACCTTAAGTAAGCCGGCTTCAGATACACTAGTCGTAAATGCAGCGATCATGTCTCCAACGCCTTGTGCGAGTTGGATTAGGACTGCAATACCAGTATCAACGAACTGTTGCATACCAGGAACAGTGCTCACCAGTGCGCCAAGACCAATGGTCATAGCCGCTAGCGCAGCAACAAGCACCGCCATAACTGCGATACCGTACAATGCCGGTACTGCGATCACTCCGATTAATGCTAGCGGGAGTAGGAGCAATGTAATACCACCGACAAATATTAATAGTGCTTTAATAATTCCGGTAGCATTCTCAAGTCCACTCATACTGGCTAGAATAAACGCTGCACCCGCGAGGGGGATGAGCAACAGCGTTAGTAGGCCGATACCCTTTAATATTCCAACACCGTTACTATTGATAAGCTTGCTCACAGCAGCTAGAATGGCTATCGTACCCGCCATAGCCCCCATCATTATACTTAACGCGATAGCGGCAGGGATAACCGCGTCGACATTTGTCAACTTGTTTGCCATAACGGTAATGATGGCGGCGAGCAAACCAACAACAACCACTAGTGTCGCCATGGGGGCTACGATTTTCTTGAAATTGACGCTCGCGATATATTTCGTAGCAAACATAAGTAAAGCCACCATGCCGATAACTGCCGACAACGCTGCGGATGCTACGGCGATCTTATCTGTCTTCAGGTAGGACATAGCGATAAGTAAGCCGCCCAGCAATGCGATTATTCCTGCTATGACGAGCAAGTTTGACATGCCAGCTTTACTGAACTTGGTCGACTTAGTAACCGCCATCAACCCAGCCATCATAGCCGACAGGATTCCGACAAAGAGCACTCCTTTTACTAGCTGCTTAACGGGGACGAATCCCAGCGCAATGGCTACCGCGGCTAATATACCGATTGCTCCGGCCACGGCTAAAAGACACGAGCCGGCGTTTTCGACTTTTTTACGACCACCAAGAAGTTTCGTAGCGGCCATGAGTCCGACCATGATAGCGGACATAGCAGTGACGGCGGCGAGACCTCGTTTTAACCCGTCTTCCGGAACTATACCTAATAAAGCGACTACCAGCCCCATTGTTCCGATCGCGACAGCAACGCCAAGTAAAGCGCCACCAATCTTCCCGACGTTACTACCCGTTCCGATTAGCTTAGTCGCTGCCATAAGACCCACAATCATGAGCGATAGTGCGGCAACTACCTTAGTGCCACGATCGAGTTCGCCAGGGTCCATACCACCAATCAGACGGACCGTCAGACCCATGATAGCGATTGCCACAGCCACGCCCATTAAAGCTTTGCCTATCTTATCGACATTGCTGCCGCTACCTATCAGTCTAGTTGCGAACATAAGGCCGACAATGAGGGCGGAGAATGTGGTTATTGCATCAATACCTCGCTGGAGTTTGCTGGGTTTCATGCCTCCGATGAGTCTGACAGTCAGACCCATAATGGCTATCGCACCGGCAACACCTAGCATGGCGGTTCCTATTTTAGCAACATTCGAGCCGGTTCCGATGAGTTTAGTGGCGGCCATAAGACCGACAATAAGACCGGATAGCAGCACTACCGTCTCGATGCCACGTTGGAGCTTTTCGGGTTTCATACCACCCAATAACTTCACAACGATCGCCAAGATAGCGATACCAGCAGCCAACTTGAATATAGTAGCTCCAAAGCTGCCCGTGTTAAATTTGTTCAGCAATCCGAGGGTTACGGAAAGAGCGATTAGACCTAATACGATGCCGCCGAGCAGCGTGAAACCCCTAAGAGCTTCTTCCTTGTTGAGACCACTAAGCATCTTAAGCGTCGCACCAATCAATAATATGGCTACGCCAAGACCCAGAAGACCGGACATCAGACCGTCGGCTTTAAAACCGTTCTTAAAATCGAAAGAAGCGGATGACTTATTCACGAGATTCATCAGGATCATTAGTCCAACTAGGACTAATCCAATAGCCGCTACAATACCGAGGGCTGCCAGGATCTTCTTAGGATCAAAGAACGTCAGCACAATGATGGCGGCAATCAGAAGCACCAGCGACTTGACAAAGATTTGGAAACCTTCCATTCTAGTCTTAAACGCTTCGGCTTTAAGATTCTTAGCAAAACCGTCTACTACTTTTTTGAAATTCTTAGCGTTATCTTCAAGGATTTCAGTTGCAGCTCCGAACAGATCACCTAGACCCTCCATAGGGGCGGCAAACTTGTCGATAATGTCTAGCACTTTCTTAATTATCAGTACTATACCGGTACCCATGACTGCGGCAAAGACCTGGCCTAGATCAATACTCTTAATCCACTCTATGATAGGCTTAAAGAAATTCGAGAACCCTTGCAGAATTCCGCCTTCTCCATTTTGAAGCGAACCGAGGATACCCCCGATTAAGCCGGATACAATAAATCCACCGATTGCGATGAATACGGTAGAGGGGGAATGGATTCCTAAGAGATCCTTAACCTTTTGCACAAGGTTCTTAACCATAGCAACCGCTGCTTCCCAAACAGAAGTTGCCTTATCCTGTAGACCCTGAGTAAGACCGTCTACGGAGTCTGAAGAGATCTCCTCGAAAGTTGCTCGACTCAAGAATCCCTTAATCTTATCGCGAACCATCTTACCTAGTTCGACAACAACATCGACGGCGACTTGACATCCATTCCGTAGCTTATCTATAAACCCACCTAGGGGAGACTCGGAAAGTCCAGCAAAACCATTAGAGATATTCTCCGGCAAATTCTTAAAGAAATCTTTAACCGCCGTCCAGGCTTTCTTAAGACCATTCGCGATACCCATAGCAATATCTCTAGGGAGATTCTTAGATTCCTTAAGCTTACCGATCCAATCTTTGAACGCAGAAAGAGCGTCTTTAATAGGCGGGACGATTTTCTCGAATATTTCGGTGAAATCGAGAGCGCCATCGATACCATCTCGAATTTTAACGATGAGTTCACCAAGTCCACCAGCTATGTCTAGCACGCTTATACCGAGTACTTTGCACAGCTGGGTGATCATTTTGAAGACAAACTTCAAAGGCCCGGCCGTTAAAGTAATGACTATATCGAGGGCGGCAAACAGACCCTCAAACACACTCTTGATGTTTTCGCCATTTTTAGTCAGTTCGCCAGTCTCTTTATCAACGATAGTTAGTGAGTCGGTAAACTCCTTGAGAGAGCGAATAACACCATACAGACGTATACCGAGAACTTCGGCAGAAGGAATGTTGAATATTTCGCCAAAAGCTTTCTTAGCCGCCCCTGCTATTTCACCGATAAGTTTTCCTACATTCTTGAACGAATCGATTAGCATCGTTCGTCCGTCGGCTTTGGACATTTCTTCAGCAAATTCCCCAACAGACTTACCCGCCTTAGCCGCTTCTTCCTCAAGGGCTCTATATAAGCGGATTTCATCTTCGGTGAGACCGGCGTCAATCAGTTTCTGATCAGAAAGGTTATTGAACGCTTCTACGGCGTTCTCGGTTTCTTCCGTTGTTAACTCTATAGTTTTGTTATACTTCTTATGGGCTTTCTCTACATCTTCGGCCGTAAGCTTATACGTCTTACCTGCCTTATGAGCTTCTTCGCCCAGATTGACCAAGTATTGGACAACTTTGGGATCGTAACCGGCTTTCTTCAACAAATCACGCCGGTCGGGATTATCGCCCCAATTATTAAACTTACCAAGCCAAACCTTATCGACAACATCCTGGAAATACTCGAGGGTTCCGGTGACCTTGGATACAACGTCGGATACCTTGGAAATCTTACCAGCAATCTCCTTCCAAGGTTTAGCAAAGTCGAGGGCAATTTGCAAGATACGATTGCGCCAATTAGACATCTTATCGACAAACCCAGTAAGCATGTTAGCGAGAGGCGTCAGTAAGTTTTTGGCTTTTTCAAAGTCGCCGATGATGAGCTTCCAGGTCTGAGACCAACCAGACTGAGCGGACTCCTTAAGAACATCCCACATCTGACTGAATGTCTTAACCTCGGTTGCGGCGGCCGTTGCTTCGGTACCAAGTTCGAATAGCTGATCGATCTGCTTATCGGTATATCCAAGCGACTTTAACCGTTCTCGATTTGCCGCTTGCTCTTCTTTTGTCATTGTCTTAGTCGACAAGGTGTAATGATCCAAGGCTTCTGCCATTAAGTCAGCAGTCAACCAACCACTTTTAAGTGTCTCTCGAAGACTGCCTTCCTTCTTGATCATATCGTCAACGGCAATACCATGCGCTCTCGCAGTAATCTTGATAGTATCTTGAAAGCGCTCGCCAGCAATATTAGCAGTCTCGAGAGATTTCCAGTCCATCAATTTGACAGAGCCAGCAGACATAGCCTGGGACAGCTGATACATAGCGCCCGATGTTTTAGTTGCATCGGCTCCAGCCATGGCAGCGGCATTAGAAAAACCTTTAATAGCAGAGACCGACTCGTCCAAACCAATACCGGCATTTGTAAACAAGCCGATGTTCTTGGTCATTTCAGTGAAGTTATAAATAGTCTGGTCTGCGTATTTATTAAGTTCTTCTAGAGCGGCGTTAACGTCATCCAGATCCTTACCCTTATGTTTTACGTTAGCCAGAATAGTCTGAGTTGCATTAATCTGGGTTTCATATTCGCTAAAACCAGTAGTAACAGGATCGAGCGTGAGAGCTTTAACCATTCTCTTACCTGCGTTGACGGCAGAGTTGGTAATGTTAGCGAGTGCTGTGACAGCCATGACTTGCATCGCGGAGAATTTAGCAGTAACATTCTCTACTCCGCTACCAAGTCCGTTGAGATTAACATTCTTAGCAGCGGTACCTACGTTCTCAAGACCCTTAGAGGCTCCGCTGAACGTTAATTTTTCTTTTAATTTGTCTAATGTAGACATCGTGGTGGCAGTGTTACGTTCGAACTGTTTATTGTCGAACTGTAACGAGACCACTCTTTGGTCTAAAGTTGTACTCATAGCTTAGTGACCTCCCCCCACGCATCTTGTACAATTCTATCGAACACGGGCTGTATAGCTGGATTGATATAGTCTCGTCCTTCGACCCAACCGCCTGTGCCGGTACCGTGACCGTATTGTAGGATAATGGCGATGGGAACTCCATTTTGAACATTGGAATTACAAAAGACTATGCTTGCGCCCGTACTTGTCTGCTCGACCTTGTAATACCAAGACCGAGCAGTTAAGCCGGAGTCGACCGGGGTTGCAGACGAAAGAGCGGCGACGCCTTGCTCTCCATACTTGTTAAGCACCCCGAGACGAGCTGCGATCTTGGCATTTTTCAAGAAGCGCTTCGTGTTTAGGAAGTCGCCGTCAAGTCTGAACCCTATTTTCATATGGTCTTCTCCTTATTGTTTTTGTATGAAAGCATCTTTGAAGCCTGCCGCCTTTGCTTTCTTTAAAGCGGTATTTGCGTTATCGAGGTTGGAATAAACACCCACCTGGACTACATATGTCGCAGATGGTTTATACTCAATTCCTAAGTACTCTAGAATAGCTTTAGCGTACGCTATACCGAACTTCTTCTGTTCGGCAGTGGTATCGATTATGTTTTTGTCCGTCTTGTTATCGACGAATGCACATTCGCATAGTGCCGCGACCATTTTAGTATTCTTGATGAAATACAGTTTATCGCCAGCTTTTATACCGCGGCTATTCTGTCCAATCTCTTTAACACGTTTCTCACATAACGTAGCTAGCTTCTTGCCGTTCACGCTAGTAGAGAAGTAAAACGTCTCGGAGCCATCACCGCCACCCGCATTCGTATGGAATGCTACAGCAATAACAGCCCCTGAGACGTTCGCTTCTTTTACTTCATCTTTTACCGGATCATTAGAATCTTTGGTCCGGCTACATATAACAGTCACTCCGTGACGTTCCAATTCGGCTTTGCACGCCAACAAAATTTGTAGGTTAATATCTTTCTCTTTCAGACCGTTAGCTACCGCTCCTGGGTCACTACCGCCATGTCCTGCTGACAAAAATACTTTAGTCATTACTGACTCATCCTCTCGAATTAAGTTGCTGTCTTCTAGCCGCATTAAGACTTGCGTTGCGACTCATGATATCTCGTTTACTCATCTTCTTAGGAGGCTGGTTCTTGATATTGCAGACTCGAACAAGAGTGAGCAACCTATTCAGATGCCAGTGCTGGCATTCGAATGGGATTTGTAAGGCTATCATCCAGTAGTAAATCAGCTCCGATGTGATCACCTCTCGACTACCGCCTTTGGACTTTTGGTCAGAAAAGTACGTAGCAGTCATCGGTGCCTCGATATACGAGCTGATCTGCTTCATGTTCTCATTAGTGAGGTGATCATAGACGCTCGGGTCTACATCCTCGTCGATAGCCATGCATTTAATATAGTCAATGGTTTCTTCCGGTGTTTTCTCTTGCTTCGATAAGAAAGACTTACACCATTTTGACTCCCATTTTGAAATGGAGACGAGAGAGTGCTCCAATTCCAGAGCTACCGTTTCCGCATCAACAAACTCTTGTTTAGCTTCGTCCCAGCCTTCAGAGGCGATGGGTACTTCTATCCGGAGCATCTCTCACACCTCCTCGAATTTTCGTAATTAGTTGGCCTTAGTAGCATTGTGCTCGGCAATCTGCTTAGCCATGTCGGCAGGCACGATGCCGTTGACGAACTCAGATGCCTTGTCCGCATCAGTAGCCAGTTCCATGAACAGCTGGGAATAGGCCTCAGTCTGAGCGAAGTCCAGAGACAGCTCCTCGGACTTGATGAACTTTCTACCATCGGGGCTCTTGACACCGTAAGCCTTCAGAATCAAATCCTTGAAGATCTTGATAATGGCGGGCTGATCCTGGGCGGCAACAACCCGCTGAATCATCTCAGCCAGACCACCGGAGGTGCTCATTTCCATTTCCATAACCTCAGCCTTGGACAGGTTGAAGTAGAACTTCTCGGTTCTCTCGACGTCATTGTAGTCAGTATAAGTAATAGTCTTTGCGATCATATTTGTTTTCTCCTTTCAAATGTAAAAGAGGGCCGCCAGCATTACCTGGTACGGCCCGTTAGTGTTAGTTTGTTAGTTTAATCCAGTAAGGATTAGCCGGCTGCAAACATGGTAGCGATCTCTGCGGGATAGGGCAGAGTGGGCTCCTCGGACTCGGAACCATACAGCTTAGCCTCCAGAGCCTTCAGCTTCTCAGCGTCAACCTTGGTGGAGTCGATGGTGACGCAAGCAGTGGGCTTATGGCCGTCGACTGCGACAGGAGTAGTAGTGAACTCCCAGGAGAAGGTAATGGCCTCAGGACTGTCGTTGATGGTAGCGTAAGCCTTCTCGGACACGGATGCCAGAGCATTATAAACGATATGCAGCTTGTAGCCATAATCGTTGCCATCGGTGTCGTTACCCAGGGTGGTGCGATAGCAGAAGCCAAACTCCTTACGAGTCTGCTGGCCGATAGTAATACCCTTTGCCAGCTCAGCTTCACCGTTGCAAGCCTTGAACTCATCGGGGTAAGTGTAAGCCTCGATGGTACCACCGAACTCCTCGTTGGACATCAGGTTCAGGTACTTGATGTCATCGGCATACAGAGGAGATGCCTCTGCACCAGAAGGAGACTCAGTAACAGCGGTCAGACCGTTCCAAGCCACACCCTTCCAGGCGGCGGTATCGCCAGTGCCGGTCTTAGTATACAGAACACCGTTCTTTACACCGGTTTCGTAAAAACGCTCACCGGACTTGTCCCAAACAATTTTAGACATTGATGTTGTCCTCCTTAATTAATAGTAGATAGTAAACGGATAGTGATGTAGATTATCCGCAACATAGGGTCTCCCTACACTACACATCTCGAAACGATCAATAAGCTGGTCCGGGATGGTAGTATCGGGATCTTTTGTAATCACGACGCCTTCGTACTGGTTGGTAGATCTATACGCTTTGTTGTTAGCACGCGTAATAGTCTTACCGCCCAATGCATACCGAATAGCGTCGTATTTCATCTTGACTAACTCGGGGGGTTGAAAATATACATTTCTAGAGCCGAGTACTTCGCACAACTCCTCGTGCAGATCGAGTCTATCAGCCATTATAAACACCTCCGAGAGTCAGTAAGATTCTAGGGGGTTGAGGGTCGGCATTAGTAACCTTCCACTTAACCCCCATATACTCAATCCATTTAATGGAGTAGAATTTCTCGAAGGCGAATGCATCGGCAACGATGCTAATCTGTGTACTCACAGTTAGGTCATCATTGGTGCTGTCGGAGTTTGTAACCCATCTAGTGGAATTACGCTTGACGTCACCATAATACTCGCGTACGGTATCTTGGTTCTGGTATACACCAGGTTTGGTCTCTACCGTTTCAGAGTAGCCGACCTTTCCATACCATCGCATCATTGAAAATCAACTCCATTTTGAATTTTGCAAGCGCTTACATTATTAGCCAGCAGCGGACTCGACAACCTCTTCCAGAACGATAGCTGCGTAGGGATCGATCAGGGCACCGGACAGACGAGTCTCCATCAGGTACTTGTACTGGTTGTAGTCGATGTCGAAGTCCTCGAAGCTAGTAACCTCACCACCCTTAGCACAGCCGAACTGATAGTTGTTCATATTGACGAAGATACCCAGCAGCTTGCGCTCCTTGCCGTCCTCATCCTCACGAGTCAGACCGGTGAACTGATCGACAGTGTAGATATGAGCAACATTCAGCACCTTGGCGACATCAGCAGCAGAGTCGTAGATACGACGACCGTTCATGTCACGAGCCAGCAGCATGGTGTTCAGCAGAGCGGGGTCGCAGTAGAAGTCAGCAGTGCCCTTACCCTTATACTGGACGCGAGCATCCATCAGAGCGGCGATAATAGCCTCAGTGCGGACAAACTCGTCGCCGAAGTTAGCGGCGGTGCCGGTACCCTGCAGCTTGGTCTTCATGCCAGCCACATCAACAACCTTGTGGATTGCGTACAGCTCGTCATCACCCCAGATAGGACGGATGCACTGATCGGAGATCTTATCACCAGCGTCCTCGTTCCGACGGTCACCGACCATAGCAGCCAGAGCAACAGTCTCCTCCAGGGTGTGCTTCATGATGTTCCGCATGTAGGAAACGGCATCGAAGTCGATGTCCTGGATATCGTCACGGTGCAGGGAGTCCTTAACATACACGGTCTGGGGGTGAGTCTCACGCTTCAGCAGCTTGACGTTAGCCAGAGCCTTCTTCTGCTCGCCCTTCTTGTGAGCCTTAGCAGTGATCTCAGAAGCACGAGCGTCGATCTGACGGGTACGGACACGAGCGATGGGGGACTTGTTAGCCTTAGCCATGACAGTGGCCACCCAGTCCATGTCGCGCTCCAGCAGAGTGGGAGCACCAGCGGGAACGTTCTTCAGCTCGGTGAACAGCACGTCGATGGGCTCGCCATCCTCGGCGCCGAAGCCGTGCTGCAGGTGAGCGTTACCCCACATCTCAACGCCCTTCTTAAAGCTGCCAGCGTTTCTTGCGTTAGTCAGGATCTCCTGCTCGTCAGCGTGGGACAGGTAGTTGGTCTCCTGCTGTGCGCCAGTCTCAAATACATTAGTGTGCATAATTGCATTGCCTCCTTCAGAATGTTTAGCGGTATCGTTTTCGTTTTCATCATCGGTCACGCCGGCATCTTCCAGCGCCTGACCGATCAGTGCGTACACTACGGTCTTCTGCTCCTCGGTGAGCTCGTCGAAGACATCCTTAACGGTCTTCTCTTTGGACTCAGCCTCAGGGGCGGTGTTCTTTTCCTTGGTATCAGCCATTTCCTTGGTCTCCTCCTTGTTAATCTCGCCAGCCTTCACGGCGTGCTCTAGGCTTTCGCCTTCCTCAGTATAGTGATGGACCATGATGTTCTCATCATATCCGACAATCAGACCCTCTTCGGAGTCTTCGCCGTGAATCATAACGGAATCAATGAATGCGCCAGGATTAGCACCTGCCATCACAATACTCACTTCGCGAATCATGCCGTGCAGAACATCGCCGCCGGACTGCTTCAGCTTGTTGGCATAGATAGACAGGGATCTTACATCGCCATGCCGAACAGCTTCCTTTGCTGCCTGGGCGGATTCGCTGTCGTTGAAGGTACAATAGGCATAGACACCATCTTCACGATTCTCAAGCCGCGCATGTCCCAAAACACGATTAGGGTCGTCATGGCAGTGCCCATACAACAGAGGGACCTGCTGACCATCGTTAGCTTTGAACGCATCCTTGCGGATAATCCGTCCATCAGCACATAAAAGGTCGTTTCTCGTGGCATAGCCACTAAAGTCACAAATCTCCATTTTGATTCATCCTCCTTTTTAATAGATTAGTGGTTGCCCATAAGGGCGCTTATTGGGGTATCGCCGAGGTTAGATTCTCCGGCGGTATCGTAACTTTCGTCGGTCGGCGCAGCTTCTTCTCCGGGCGGAGCATTCTGCATAGCAGCGACCTCTTCAGCGGACTGGGAGATATTACTGTTACGCAGTTGATCAGCCTTAGGATCGTCGCTAGGCTTCATACCGATGATCTGTCTGACCTCGTTAGATGTCAGGATCTCGTTACGAGTAAATGTGTCAGCGATCTTAGCAATCTCACTAACGGGAACCAGCTTGAACGGATCTCTGAACGCCATGATGGTCTGACCCTGAGTGCGAGCAGTCTTACTCAAGAAACTACGACGCATCGCATTCACAATTGCAGATACGATCGGTTCGATAGTTCTGTTGTTGTAATTCAGCATCGCTTTCTCATCGGCAGTATTATCGAGCACGGATTGGGTCATACCAATCTGGTTATACAGCTGGTTAGTCAGGTACTCGATCTGCTTCATGAGATTATTCTCGACCGGCCTATTGAGCTGAGTGATCTTCTCGGTGCCATCAGTGTAGGCGATGCCATAAGGTCCCTTCAGCTGATCCTCGATGTCATGTCTTCGCTTTTCAGCCTGTTCCCGTCGAGCATCGCTCTTGATCACATAGGGTAATTGAATAATGAGGTCCAATTTACCCGAACCACTATGCTCGTCGATGGCGTCGAGGATACTTAGTTTTCGCACCAGGCGTTGCATCGTGGAGTTGGGTTCGTTGATCACAGAATAAAGCGGGTTCTCGATGATAGCAACAGATCGCTTAGGTAAGACAATGTCTTCCTTCTTACCAGTTCGGTCGTTGTACACTCGAACTTTTACATGAGCTGGATACCACTCGAGAATTTTACCTGTTCTCATCGTCAAGATGTCGTATGAGCTAGACTCCGTCGGATCGTATGTCGTATCTACAGGTACGATTGCTACCGCGCCCTCATCGAACATTGACATAACCACATCTTGGATAAAAGCTCGTCCATCTTGGTCGATGTTAGCCTCTGTATTAAGGCATTCGTTAAGACCAGATCTAATATCTTCTATGTATCTACCGTTCTTGTCTGTACGACAATGCTTGATAGTAAGCTGAGCGACATCCATTGCAATTCTATTGTAGATAGACGTGACAATGGTTTTTTCGTTACCTCTCGAGAATCTAGCTCGATCGGGACGATACACATACCCCATTCCCATAGATTGGTACGAGGTATTAGTGGGGTCTCGGTTTTTGGTAAAAGCATTCCAAGCTTTGCGCAGCCTGGAGCTAAGTGTTAACTCCATTTTGAAGTTTCCTCCTTATGGTTTAACTATCTTTTCTAAATCTGGAAGTGACGCCACTCACAGATTCTTTTAAATACTTAGACAGAGGTTCTTCCACCTTACGGAGGGTTTCCTTGTCTAGCGAATCAAGTCGCTTATTCATCATGTCAACGTAGGACTTGTTGGAGGCCAGCTTAGCACGAGCCTTAGCAGCTTTAACAGCAACTTTGTCTGACTTAACAGAATACTTCATCGCTTTCGCTCCGTACCCAGTAGTCTTGGACAGGCGGTTAGCCTTGACTTCTTTCTTAGCGGCTTTATACTCCAACTTGGTAGCCTTACGTTCTGCAGCGAGTTTCTGGGAATCAGATCCGTTAAGACTCTTCTTCACGATGATCGCGGCTTTCTTCCTATACTTAGCAGCTTTGATGGCCGCTCTATTGGAGGTCTCCAAATCGTTCTTCGCATGTGCCTTTTCGGACTTTTTACGAAGCACAGCTGCTTTCTTGTCGTAGCCTAACGCTTTACGTACAAGTTTCTCATTTCTAGAGGAGAGTCGACTCGCTCTACGGACACCCCATTTCATACCGGGGACACCGTAATGGTAGAGTTCGTTTTCAGAACAAAGACTACCGTTAACTAATATGTATTTGGACGTAAGTCTCACCTCGATTTTCTTATTGTTCATCAATCGATGCGCTCGAAATGATATCCTTTATGCGTCTTGTTCGGATCGCGTGCGCAGAGACTGACTCTGGCAATAGATCCACCGATGGCTCTCGCGCAATCGGCTTGGCTGTCGAACGTTTCCCCGGTTTCAAGAATACGAATCTTCCTGGGCGGAGAGCCCGAATTAGGACCCTTATGTCCGTAAGCCAGACCCATTTCAAACGCTCGTTTTATGTTTTCACTTCTGGTACACCACTCTAGATTTTCTACCCGGTTGTCCCATTTCTTGCCATTCTTATGGTCAACGTCTAGGCCAGGTTCGTGTCCGGCAACAAAGGCTTCGGCAACAAGAACGTGGACAAGCTGACCGGGCATACGTTTTCCTAAACTAACGGTCATATAACCCTTATTGTTTGGGGAGTTGGTGAGAACACGGTTGTTTCTAGAATTTCTGACATACCCATCTTCATTAACTTCGTAATTCCGATTTCTAGCGATTGTAATCCACTTATCTCGCACTTTACTCGAAAGCCTCCTTATTCAGTTTCCATGCTATAAAAGCATCCATAAGCGATGCCACGGGGTCAATCTTAGCCTCATAGCGTTTCTTCAAAAGCTTACGATTACCGTTGCTGTCTTCCAGAGTAATACAGTTACCCATTGCATAAGACATAATTTGTTCATCGAACAACAGCATTCTCTGTTCGGACAAATTCTTCAACTCGCCCAAAGGCACGGACTCCGTCTTGGCGCCCTGAATTACCTTCTCGATACCAAACGGACCGTTTTCACGTTCCCATCTTTCGACAAACTCACGAGCATTATACGGGTCGAACCCAAAACAACGGACGTCATAATCATGGTCGATTATGAATTGGTCTAGGTCGTCATAGACATCCATCATATCCAGTATCGTCCCTTCCATGACTACTAGACTACCTTCCTTCATAAACTCGTCATACTTTGCTCTCATAGCAGAAGGCAGCTTCATGACTGTGGTAGAAGAAATATAGTTTCGAGTCTTGATGCCAAAGCTTCCATCCCTTAAAGGGAACAGGAACGTAAAACTTGTATAATCGTTTCCTTGCGAAAGGTCAGCACCTAACGCGCAAGGTAGCTTCCAATACTCTCTATACTTGTGAGGCAGTGTTTCCTCATATGTAAAGAAATACGTAGAGCCTTCCATGGGGATACCAAACCGCTTCGCCAAAATGTCGTTACGGGTAGCAGGAGCGGCCTCGGCTCTTTCTACATCCTGATGATAAACATCATACTGAACGGTCTTACCGAGGTTCGGATTAGCTTTGACCCACATCTCAGGCTGGTTAACTTCATCGATAGAGTCGAGTTTGTACCACCAGATTGAGGTATGAGGGTCTTGGTAATCACCCTTAAGAATCTTAGCTAGCTCCATTTTGATTGTATCGCCAGGTCCGTTACGGACTGTACCCTCGGAACTGATAGCCACAATCAGATAATCGTCATTCTTAGAAGCACCCTGGAATGCGGCGCCAACAATATCCTCTCTGATATCGCCGGAAAGCCATTCGTCGATAGTCCAGTACTTGGCTCTGGAGCCCTGAACTTTATCAATAGTCATGGGCTTGATCTCTAAGATAGAGCCGGTTAAGAAATTCTCAATACCCTTCTTCGTAGAAGCTAACTTCTGACGATTGGCTTTAGAACCACTAGTGTTTTGCAAAGAACCTTCTGTAAGGAACTTAAACAAAGGACCTCTGGCTCTGGTAATCGAGGTTTTAATCGGGGACAACACTTCTTCTGCTTGACGCATAGTAGGTGCTGTAGTGACCTGCTCAGTAGTAGCAGTGTCGACATTCAAGAAGTAGCTCTGAATGCAGGACGCATACATAGATTTTGCTGCGCCACGGGCCACGATTAGATACTGTCTTTTGATTAAGCGTTTCTTGGTTCTCTTCATAACAAAACGGCCACCACGGCCGTCGCTAGAAGGTACATATACGCTTCGATCTTCAAACTCATACCATCCGAAAATCTGCTCTGCCCAGAGCTTGAACGAATCAAGCAGATGGAGGTCTTCTCCGTCTGTCAGGGTCAATTCGTTTTCGCAGTATTCTATAAATCCTTCTACTGCTTGGTCGTCGTAGTAGTATCTCGGGTCCGCAATTAGATCGTCTATGCGATTCATTTCCATAGAGATCTCTTTGTTGACCGGGATTTCTCCTCGAATTACGGCGTCTCTAAACTGTCCGTAATACCGAGGTGTTGCGGTGTTAGATAAGGCCAATAATAATCAACTCCTTACCGGTAGCGTGTAATGACATTACCATCACCATCCAGGAGTTCAAATGCGGGGCCAGACTCAAGATACTTTCTACCACTATCCACGTTAGGACTCTCGAGGAGACCGGCTATTTTAGTAGATTGTGTGCCAGAGGATTTGGTGTACTCTCTGCCAACATTATAGTTATATCGATATGAGCTGGTAGTTTTCTCGTACTCTTCGCGGGATTTCTGTTCATTGGCCTTACGAGCCTCATCGTTGGATTTCTTAGATGCGGCAGCTTTATCAGCTTCGTATTTTTCTTTTTCTTTGTTATATCGCAACTCTTCGGTCATATCTTTCCAAGTGCGTTTCTCGGGTTCATTCTTCTTAAGCTTATTGATCTCATTCTTAAGCTTGAGTTTATCCCGCATTTTGGTCATAGCCTCGATGCTGTCAGGATCGACCTTGCCCTCTAGCAACTTGGCGCCAGCCTGCTTGAGAGCGTTTTCGAGAAATTGCTTGCCGGCATTAGTGGCAGCCGGGGTGACAACGTCGTTGATTAACTTCTTAAACGGTTTAGACTTCTCGACCACTTCGGGTCTAAGCTGACGATATGTATCTTCCATACGGGCACGGTTGATAGCGTTGAAGAGTTCAACGTCGTCCATATCCTTGATGCTCTTCTTGGAAACATCTTCGCCTTTTTGCTTGCGACCGAACAATTTGCGCTTTTTATTCTTACCATCAGCTTCATCGAGTTCGGCCTTCTCAGATGCGGCTGCTTTCTTACGAGCTTCGAGTTTTTCAATCTTAGCTCTAGTAGCCTGACGGTTCTTAAGAACTTTCTCCTCCTCACGAACTTTCTTGAGTTCGGCTTCATATCTCTTCTTACCCCGAGGAGTCAGACTACCATCTTTATTCTGGTAACGACGAACGCCCCACTTCATACCACGAATACCGTGGTGGTAGAGCTCGTCTACTCTGTAGATTTCATACTCCATTTTGAATCCTCCTCTCGTCAAATGTAGTGGATTGATTTCAGCTTCTGTCGGTCCCATTCGAAGACCATGAAGCGTCTATGGCTACCCACGAAGTCCTGTTTGTCAGACCAACTATCGACCTTACCTCCGGAGGACAGTCTTCGCACCATCACACCAAAGATGTCTGCTTCAGCTTCGTGGTGGAGATGGCCAGCATGGACCTCTCTCACATCAGCATTAGCAAACTCCTCAGCAAAGGAGATCGGGAAGATATGCGCCAGATTCTTAGCGGTAGCCTGCTTAGAATCTCCGTGGGTCAGCATGATGGAGTTCTTACCGTAGGTGACTACTTTACGATACTCGAGGGAATCGTCCACTACATCAGCGCCGTATCTTTCGAGGAGGACTTGCATGAACATCCAGGAGATGCTCCGATCGTGATTGCCTGCGGAATACAATACCTCGACCTCATTAGCGCACTGAAGCGCAGTGTCGATTAGTGCATACATGAATGTCTTACCTTCTCGGACAGCTCGCATCATATCGACTTTCTCGATAGCGGTACCCTTAGTGGTCTGACCGTTAATAATACTGTCGTTATGGAAGAAGTCCTGCCCAAAAGGAATCACGATCTTATCCCACGTTCGACTAGTAATTAAGTCCAGCAGCTCGTTTAGCACAGGTTCGTAGTAATCCATAAAGGCTACGCCCCAGTGCATATCGAACAGCGGGATTTCCAACATTCTGTCAGCAATGGAGTACTGTCGAGGCTCGTAGACAAACGGTTCAACATTACCTCGAATGGCTTCGATAAACTCCTCCGGGTTGAGGTCGCTAGATTTCTGCTTAATCCAAGCCTGGATGATCTCGCCGGTCTTGGAAACTTGAACAGTAGCATCATGAGCAACAAATCCCTCATAGGTTCCACACTCTAGAGTGGTATCATCGGGGAGGTGCTGACCCATCCAGCGAGTGAGCATCCGACGGAAGCTATTGAACTCGGCTGGACTGTCGACTGCGGTGATATAGTACTCCCTATAAATCTCTTTAACGGTTTTACCTTCTGCTCGTAATCGACAGCATTCTTTCTTTACTTGAATAGGGATAACTTTTCGCATCGGTATCTCCCTTTATGTATTTTCGTTGTTTCTTTCAGCGGCTACATTGAGACGCCATTCCCACTGTGCAATCTGTCTCTCATAGGAAGCCAGGGTGGAAGATCCAATGGAGTTCGGATCGAACAAGATCTTAACCCGGAGATTCATATAAGACTTAACAGACTGCAGTAGCAGGTCATCGGAGATAAAGTCGTCCCAGATAGCGGTATCGTCCCAAATAGAAAAACCTTTGGAAGGACCGACACCCATCTGAGCCAGATCCGCAAACACCGAGTTGATATGTACGATAATCTCGGGGTCAAACTGCTTATAATCTTCTGTGATACCAAGCAGTTTCTTGATTGATGTCAGTATACTTTCCATTGCGGTCTACTCCTTACAGCTTCGCAGTCACGAACTTCTTCATGCAGTAGCCGTTATAGCCCTGTTCGCCGTTATCGATAGTGACATAGAACCACTCTCGATTAGACTTAGCCGGATCAATCGTCAGCTTCTCGCCAGCATTGACCACGGTGATCACGTTAGCGGTCAGAGAAGGCTTGGTCCGGACATTCAACTTGGTGCAGTTACCAACAGTGCCGACAACAGTCTTGGGCTCTTCCTTGGTCTCGACGGGTTCGGTAACGGGCTTCGTAGTCTCGACCGGCTTAACTTCCATTTTGACCTCGGGAGCAGTAACTTCAACAGGAGTCTCGACAACTTCCTCTACCTTAGTCTCAACCTCGGTGACAGGGTTCTTCTTACCGCCATTCTTCTTGCTGTTGTTAGAATACTGGGAATAGTTATGATTAGACATATAGTTTCCTCCTTCTAAACCTGTTTCCAGGGGCATGTGTCGTGTTGAGTTCGGACAACAGGTCCTAGCGTCAACAAACTTTCGTCTCCATAATGTATTGCATTATGGGTGTTGTGGACAGTACAAATCAAGAACTCCGGATCGAAGATCCAGTCTCGATCGTTGAGGATGTCGTCCACGGTTATCGGATTCATGTGATGAACGATGATCTTGCCGTAAATCTCACGACCTTCGACGCCTAGATCGCATCCGTCGTCTCGGATAATCACTAGATCTCGGGCGTTCTTCCATCTCGGATCTTTCTGATACACCATCTGGTTTAGATGACGATCAAAGCCGAAAGTATCGGCGCCGACTCGTCCATCGAGTTTGAGATATTCGAATCTCTCTTTAAAAGTCGGTAGGGTGATTAATTCTGAGTAAGTTTTAATACTCATCTTCATCACCGTGCCCTCCGTATCGCCGCATTGCCTTAAGGGCCTCCTCATACAGCACCTTAATCTCCTCGGCATCAGCAAGGGCTTTAGTTTTAGCAGCAACTAAATCGTTTTCCAACCTGAGCCTCTCCTGCTCAAGTTTCGCTCTAGAGGACACTAGCTTAAGAAAGTGGGTAGTCTCCTGAGAGGAGGCCGTACCATCTCTTAATCGCTGCTCAACAAGATCCATAGCTAGCGCTGCCATCTGATTTTCTCTAGATTCTGGGGTTAATGCCGGCTTCAACTTACTCTGTTGGTTCGGCATTACAGTCTTAACCTTTGCCATTGTCTGCCTCCTCTCTTACTGGTTTATTTTGGTTTGCGCAATTATAGATAGCGCTTAAAAGAACCTACCAGGTCGGTCATTTGAAAGGAGAGGAAAAGTATGAGAAACCGTAAGGAGGTGGTTATGGAAGGAAAGGATGACCTGGTAAGTTCTCTTAAATGCTATCTATGTGAGTTCTTGCTCAATCAGAGCTTTTACTATCAAAAAGAAAGGAATCCCTTTCGGCGGTTAAGCTTACTTGGGACTCCATTTTGAATTATTAGGCGACTTCTACGTATAGACCGACTAAATCGAACAGCGCGTGATACACAGGATTACCACTATCGCGATTACACAAGTAGATCATGTTGTTCTGGTAGTAGTATTTACCTGCTGCTAACGTCATATTGCCGTCGTAGGGGATAGGATCGTCGATGGTTCCCTCGTGGGTTTCGTTGATCTGCTCCCACAAGGATGCGACATTCTCGGGTTCCCAGGTCGTCTGAGACGTGTGGGCCTGGATGACTCGCCATAGTTTGTTATTGTAGCGGACCTTAAAACCAGGTTCATATGCGACGCCAGTAGTCCACTCAGGGTAGAAGTCCTTCATACGTAAGGCGGTATTATCATCGACCGTCAAAGTGTTAATCTGCTGATGAATGAGCATAGAAGTGACTTCCTCGATAGTCAGCGGTCTAGTGCGCTCTGTGATAGTGGCTAGGTGGAGTTGAGACTTTCTGCTGGCGATTTCTTCCGCAGTCATATCACGATACGCTTTTCCATCAAAAATTCTCATTTTGCCACCTCCACTACAAAGTGTGTGCCGGCTGCCATATTCTGCGATCCTTCAATGTAGAAATAATGGTCGCTACTATTTGGATTAAGATGCCGAACCCAAGGAGTGACCTGTGTGAAGGTCACATTCTTAGAACTGCTGCTACGCCCAGTAATCCCGCTTATAGCGTTAGCGGTATATATGTCGTTCATCAATGATTGTAAATTGTTTTGGCAAATCCTAATATATCCGTTATTTGTCCAATCTTCTATAGGTGCAGGGATAGCGAATTCTACAGAGTAACATAGTCTATACTTCCAAGTCAAATAAACACCACAAGTAATGGTACCAACAGTGGAGGTTTCAGTATCCTCGGTATCTCTCGGAATAGTAAGCGAAACAACTATGCTATCTGCCGCTTGTAACTTTTCAATCATTGTTTTGTTAATGGGAACATTAAACGCTGATACTTTTTCGGTGGTGGTGAAATCGGCAATTGTTTCATATCCCACGGTAGCTAAATCCGCCGCTTCCCACTGCGTAGGTTTGCCGTTTTCGTCCACTTCCTTGACCACGATGGCCTGGCCGACTGCGGCCGCTTCAGGAGCTTCGATGTAGCCAGATAGGTCTACATTTTCGGCATCTTTACCGGCCGGTCCTTGGGGGCCTGTTTCGCCCACCAGAGAGTTTAACCATTCTTGTTCAGTGCCTTCGAAACCATTCTTTAGAGCGACTTCGTAGGCTGAGTCACCAGCTTTTGAGGGGAAGGCCCCATGAAGCTGATACTTCTTTGCCATTATTTACCCCTCCATTTTGAAATTTTTGTTACAGCAGGCTAGAGGTCCAGGGGATAGTACCCTCGGCATCCTCGTACCAATTGCCGTTGATGTAGAATTTGAACAGGTATTCGGGGTCGTTGACAGGCACCTCGACCCAACCCTCATTTTCACCCTGAGCGGGATTACTAGTGCTTTCGAACTGGATGCACATGTTGGTCTCAGGGTCGATGTAAGCAAAGTTATAGGCATAATTCAGAGCCATATTAATATATCTCCTTATATCTAATATATCGCAAGATTTGCGGTTTTCCGCTATTGTTTGTTACGCCGAAGTTAATAGATTTATTGCTAATATCTATCGTTACGGTGGACACAACATCGGTTGAGTTGACTAAATAGACAGTTCTATTTACGCATACTTTCTCTGTCGATACACTATTCGCAACGGTTGAGTTATACGAACATATCAAGGCTAACATTTTCGTATAATCACAATCTTCTACTCCCTTTAGTTGAGCGACACTTCCCGGAGTAACTACTATATACCCCTCGGCGGTATGATAAGCAGGAATCTCTTTCTCGCCCACGGTGACGCCAGTATCAGTGACGGCAGTCATACCGATACGAATGTCGTTCGGCGTGGCATTGAGTTCCACTTCTTCCTCAGTAAGAAAGCACTCCATCTCATGGCCGTCTTCATCAACCAGGATGAAGGTTTGCATCGGGCCGCCACCAGTCATATACTCAATAGACTCGGCCATCTCGTCGAGAGTCATGGGGGCTGTCTCGCCGGTTCTATCACGGATAGCATCGGCAATAGCTTTAATCTTATCAATAAGAGCCATTCTCGATCGCCTCCATTACTTCGGCTACGGTTCGTTTAATGCCGTTATCAACATAGGTCTTGGTATCGACGTTATAGGTCAGCGCCATATGAGCACCGGAGTCGTTTTGGACTACCGTGTTCGGGTAGTTAGAACGCAACGTCTTAAACGCCTCGAGCTCAGCGGCAGTCAAAGCGGTTTCGACTGGGGTTTCTAAAACACCCATGATAGTAACAGGCGTGTCGTTTTCATACTGCTGCATCAACCATGTCGTCATATCTTCGACGCTAGCTATACTATCGCAACGACAGTATGGATAGCCGGTATTCCATAATGACAGCGCATCGTTGATGTCATTTGCGCCAATCGGGGCTATGTTATACTTGAAGTGACTACAATACCCGCCAAGCGTTGGTTTGACTTTCACTGGACTGTACTGTCTTATCACATAGCGATAGGTGCTGTTAGATCGCTCTTCTCGACTAATATTTTCCGTGCCGTCTAGAATGAACTTATGCACATTCTGGACATACACTCCTCTCCCGAAATCCACTTCATCACAAACCCACTGCTGACCCGTAGGATCGGTGTAGTTGCCATCGGATATCACGGGAACTCCAGGAAGAGAATGTTGAACCCCGAGCGTTTGTACTTTGCGATACGGTTCATACTCGGTTGCAGTAGACCCGAGCTCAAGTTGGATATTGGACACAGTCGCCTTGAACGTAGTCATAGTACCATACCGAGGTGCTCTGATATATAGCTTGGTATAGTTTTTCGATAGCTGCGTTGGGGTCAGTTGCCAAACAAATGTGAGTATAGCTCGACCATTCTCCGAATAGGAACCTGAAATTTTAGGAGTCATATCGGAGTGGTATGCGGTCTGACCGCAACCAATATTAATAGCGAATGGAAATACATTCGTTGTAACATCCATCGATAGTGTGTATGTTTCTCCGACGATCGGTTCGAAGCCAGTGTCGAACGTGTGGTAGTATTCGTCGACTTCATCGAGCGTTATGTCATCGCAATTTATCAGGTTTTTACCATAAACGGCGACGCTCGGATTGTCGAGGGTCATCAATGGTTGAAGCATAGTCGGGGTCGGGGATGCGACACCAGTTGTATAGGGCTCGTATGTACTGTCAACAACTGAGGCGGGTCGAATCATCATATTCGAAAGCTTCGCAACGGTAGAAACGCCAGATGCATACAGTAAGACTGTAGAGTCCAGTATTGACTGTGTCATGGTAAGGGTGTTACCGGAAGTCCACAGGCGATTTTCACCTTCTAGATAAATATAGTTACTGGTGCCCGTAGTATCGAAAGTTAACACATAACTTTCACCCACCTCGAGTAACGGCGCGAGAACACTCAGAGTTTTGTCCGTAGAAACGGCAGTCGAAGCAGACGGTGTAATCACGGTGATAACCCCATCGTTATTAATCAAAGAGGTGTGACCAATAATACCGGAAACGTCTAATAGGTTTTTACCAGTCGTAGAGATCTGCGTAGTTTTACCAAAAACTCTCAGTCCCCGCAGATGATCATCAGAGCTATCGGAAATTCTAATCAATTCACCTTCTGCAGTACTTTTGATAGCGTCTGCTTTAGTTCTGACACCTTCTTCGGCTAGTTGAGAAGTCTTCGTGTAGTCATTAGGGATACTTGCTTTGACTTCTTCTACACTTTCTAGTAGTGTTTCAGTCTCTTGCGCAGCAGCAGTCTTAATCTTCTGTATTTCACTATTAGTAACGCCGAAGATTTCCTGTCGCCACTGCTCAATAATATCGCTGTACTGGGTTACAACACTCTCATCAACTTCGAGACCTTCCAGAACAGGTAGGCTCGCGATGGTAGTATTATACTCTTTATCGATCACCTGCTGACCATCTACTGTTTTCATCGTCTTCATACAGACGTTAAACTTAGTAGTACCCTGGTAAGCAGTTGCGGTAGGACCGACTAGCCAGCTAAACTTAATAAAGTCTGCTGCGACAGTCTTATTACTATCGTTGATCGTGTATGCATCACTATCGCCGTTGGCGTTGATATAGTTGATGCGAATAGAGAAGTTAGACAGATCGATGTCGTCTAGATAACGAGGCATCTTAAAGTTCAGGGTAAGAACATCATCGTCATGTTCTACACCGAGGTTGGTGATTCGCTTAGGAATCTGAATTGAACGGAGATAGTTGTCAATAACCAGAGTGGTATCATCACTGGTTGACATGCCGGCAAGCAGTTCCGCTGCAGTTGCCATTATCTAGACACCTCCTGTCTTACTACAATTTTATTAGTTGTGATGCGATAGCCCGGTTTTTGACCAATCACAGACACTCGGAAAGTAGCGCCTGTCAGAACCTCGGGTGGAATATCGCAGGTGCCGTCACTGTTGATAAGTGCGGCGTGTTCTTTTTCACCTCTCCAGAAGCTAGCGACTTTTACGCAGTCACGCCATTCGTCGGAGAATGTGAATTTTGCTCTCAGATAATTCTCAGTGCCCGCCACGATGTTAGAAAAATCGCAATTCGGGTCCTTATGGACACTCTGAGAGTTTACATTGAATGTCAACAAACGCATGGCGTCACTCCTTTCGTGGAAGCGCTTGCATTCTATGATACATAAAAGACCCATCCGAAATATAAATGGACCTTAAACTGTTTTTTTCAAAAATCCCGGTACCGACCATTTTCTGCCGTTTTCTCACATCTACGCACAATGTATCAGAAATTGCCCCCATTTTCAAAAATTTGCAGTACTGATCATTTTTCCCTGTTTTCTCACTTATCC
>CAJGCM010000002.1 GCA_904501765.1 uncultured Clostridia bacterium
ATTTCAATATCTTGTTTCTCGTAGTTGTCCTTTGCTAATTCCTCTCTTACGTGAAAATCGGCTTCTTCTCCGTATAATTCCTCTACTTTTTTCTTATAGTTTTTATAAGAATTATCGAGCAATGCATACGCGCTTGTTAGAGCTGCTTGCTGGCGCCGATTCAAAGCGTTTGCTCCGAATATGCAAGTCAACGTTGTGACACCGGTTACGACGGCTGGAATATAAACCGGACCCGCAACTTGGAATTTTTCTAGTCTTGTTAATTTCTCTCCTTTCTCTTCCTCTGCTTGTTCCAAAAGCATTAAAGCCTTTGGTGTGGCTTTTACGGCCATAACTGAAGTTGCCACCACACCCGCACCTCCAACACAGGTTAAAATGGTTGATGCGTTACGTTTGACAAATAACTTAGAATGGCGTAATAAGTCGTTCATTTTTCTCCTCACCTTTCGAATAGTAGTTGGAAAAACTAAAGAGGAGTAGATCGAGCATACTGGTTTACATCCCTATAACATCTCTTTAGCCCGAATAAATCGAGCTCTCTATCCCTCTCATAATACACCTTGTAAATATCGCGAAGACAAAAACGAAAGAGCTCGTTATTTGAGCTCCTCGTCCATTTCGTATAAAGCGTTGTCCATTTGGTTCACGTACTTGCACACCCATTTCATATACGCTTTTATAACTTTAGGTTGCATCATAATGAATAATGCAATCGCTGAAGCTAATAAAATCGCTATAGTGAAGCTGAGTGTCAAAATAATGAATGTCATCATAATAAACTCCTCCTTTATATTCTTTCATAATAGGAGTTGTTGTTTTCGCGGATTATATATTTTTTCGGTCGAAACAAGTTTCCCACCTAGCTTTAGGTATCGGTTTTAGTTTCAACGCCCACATTATTTGTCTGATAGTAACCGTCGGATATAAGCCGTTTTCGCATTCGTCGGCACGTTTCTCGAAAAATTCTTTAAATTTCGGGTGTAAATATAAAACATCGGTTAACCAAGGATCGATTTCGCTCCACCAGGTGCTTTTTAGATCTTCGTCAAATCTTTGTTGAATTACAGCTAGGCCTTTATCGCCTATTTTATATAAAGTGCATTTGTCGTACACTGGATGGTCGCAAGTATATGTGTTTCCGTACATAGACAAATATATAGCTGGTTTTTCGTAGTGATATCGCATTAGTCGCCTCCTGCGCAAAAGTAAGAGGACTCGTTTTTGAATCCCCTTTCTTTGCTCACTTACCCTGAGCAAGGTCTTTGTAAGTTTTTTTCATGTTAACTATTTTGTTTGAAGTGCTTTCAACTTTGTTTTTATAGTAATCATGCTTCAGCACCATACATTTGTAGTGCTCCTTCATGAGTCCGTAAAAACAAATTTTAATCTTCATCAATAGTAATTTCATAAAACCACCCCTTTCATAAGGGGACATGTTTTTGACGCGAACAAAAAGAAAGAGACCATGAATAAATCACAGTCTCCTCTTTCGAAAGCGTTAGTTTTACTTCTTAGGAAGCAATTTATTGATAAATCCTCTTCCCATTATCGTGGTGATCGTGCCTTCCTTCTCAAACTCGATAGATTTTACCGTTCCCCAGATAGTAAGTCCTGCCGGTATTATGATTCCCAAGCCTGTCAAACAGTTTCTAATCACTCGATCGAGTCGCTCCTCTTTCAACTGTATGGATTTCCAGTTTTCCTCGCTTTCACGAGTTTTAACTTTGTCATCCTCGTCGATGTGGAGTTTCTCCATCTCGATTGCTCTGTCAACAAGTTTGGTCAGTCCATCAACCGTAGTTTTATACTCCTCGGTTCCAGGCGTCATCTTGCTGAGTTCTTCGAATTCACATACGATCTCCTCGTGTAATGATCTTTCGATATTCATTTTGCATTCCTCTCCTTTCATTTAATGCTTTCATAATAGAGAACGTTATTTTCGCGGTAAATGGGCGTTTCGATCGATACGCAAAACCATGACGCTTCCTTTATACAGATGGTCCGCATCGTCGATTTCCAATTTATACGCATGTGAATTAGGGTCGGTCATGTCGATTTTGAACGTTCCAATCGGCGCGAATTTGATGACTATTATCGATGTGACTATAACACCGAAAATCATCGATAATATCGCGACTAATATATACATCGTCCGTCCTCCTTTCTAAAACATTTTTCAAAAATTCCAACCCGGGAAATTTTCACATTACAAAAGTAGCATTGAATGTCGTCACCCGAGTACGGAAAATATAAACAAAAAGAAAGAGTCCATGTTTCAGGACTCAGTCTTTTTATTTTCTTTTTCTCTTAATGAGCCACTTCGTAATGAGTACAATAAATACGATACATACTATAACGTCGCCAAACACCACGATTCCGATTGCTCCAACTGTACTAACAGTCATGATCACCAAACCGACCAGTAAGGCCAATGTAAGTAGTAAAATAAGTAATAATATCATTTCAGTCACTCCTTTCATAATATAATATGCTTTTTTCGCGAAAAGAAAGAGACCATGAATAAATCACAGTCTCCTCTTCGTCCATTAAAATATCGGGGTTTTTAACAAATAAATATTTTCCTTTCTCATGATAACCGCGATGCCCGTGATGCGATAGTGTTTCATAGAAGCTAACAAACTACACTGAGCACTCTTCGCATTAGCCCAACTATAATCATCGAGCCTAACGCAATCAAAGTCACTCTCTTTAAAGTCCATCAGCAACTTGAAGTTGTCACTGTTTTTTCTTACTTTAAATTCGTTTTTATCACAAGGAACCATACGCATAAAAACACCTCCAAAATATAAATTTTTAATGGTTTCCTATAAAGTAAAATGTTATTTTCGCGACTCGCTGAGTATCCAAAAGAATCGTCTATAGCGATCGTAATACATGTCTCTGCTACACGGAATCTCTAATCTAGATTTTAAATATGTATACGATAGATTCTCGGTCACAGCTTTTAAAATATAATTATACAAGTATTCGTCGGCTTCTTTGGCCGCTTTCTCGATTAATTTAATTCGCTCCGAATAATATGTTTTCATCAAAGCGCGTTTAGCCGTTGGATCGCCTGGAATATTACTTGTCGGAACTCTTTCTATCATGGAGAGTGGCATGCTCTGATTACTGAAATTTGCATATGCTTTCTTCCATTCCGGGTATTGTAAACAAAAATGTTTTAGTTCGTAATGTCTATGTTTATCGATCCAATACCTATTTTTTGTAGAAATCTCAGGACGTATAACCGTAGCCATTATTGTCTCCCTCTTTCTATGTATTCTTCGTAAACCGCTATGTATTGTTTTATCTGCTCAATTTTCTTTTCTAGTTTTCGGATTTCTTTATGCTGCATTAATATCAAATCTACTAATTCCTCAATTATTTTTTCTTCTGTACTCATCGCCGATCATCCCTTCTTTTGCTAATCGTCTTACGAAACGTTCTGTTGCCTTGCGTATGTTTTCTAATTGTTTTTCCGTAGGTTTTGTTATGTACACTATGGCGTTTTTATAGACGTATTTCTTCATGTTCTGCCCCTTTTATTATGTTAAAAACGTTTTAAAAACGCTTAAAGCGTTAATCTAGATTAAATATTACTATCCTAGAATAGCTTTGTCAACGCCAAAAGGGTTATTTTTTGCATTTTTAGCGTTTTTAATGTAACTTATATATAAGAAAAGAGGTGAGTAAATGAGCATAGGTAATAAAGAGATATTCGCTAAGAATTTGAAGAAGTATATATTGCGAAGTGGAAAAGACCGAAGTGAAATCGCGGACGAATTAGGGTTTCCGTATTCAACCTTAACCGATTGGGTTAACGGTAAGAAATATCCACGAATTAATAACATTGAAAAGATAGCGGCATATTTTGAGGTGTCGAAGTCGGATCTAATAGAAGATTTTGGAGAAATAAAAAAAGACAATGACAGGTTGGCTACCATCATTGTCAAACTACGCATAAATAAAGAATTATTAGATGTCGTAGAAAAATTATTATCTCTAGATAAAGCGAAAATAGAAAGTTTGAAACGATTATTGGATACTTTTGTCTAAGATTTGCAATACAAGATCGAGTAGCGACAAATCGTCGCAAGCTGCTAGTAATTCGTTTATTTGTGTTATGTACTGTTCTTTCATTTCGCATTCTCTCCTTATCGTCCGGGGCAGAACGAATGTTCTAAAGTATTATAAAAGAAGAAATTGTCTGACACAACAAGAAATACTTACCAAGAGGGGATAAATATGTATAAAGAATATCCAACATTTTATAATTATGAAACGCTCGAATATGATCGTAAATCTCGGTTCGACGATCCGTACTTATCAGTCGATGAAGTCCTTGAAAAACACACCAGAATAATAGAAGAATATGCAGTCAAACATCTGAGCGGTCCTATTCCGGAAGAGAACAAATATAAAGAAGTCGGTAGTGGAGAGTCTATCGACGATCGTCCAGAGATGCTTCGATTGCTTAAAGCAATTGAGAGTCCAAAAATAAGAGCAATAATTGTCGTAGACGTCCAGCGTCTGAGTCGTGGTGATCTGGAAGATGCCGGTAGACTTATAAAGCTGCTTCGATACACCGATACGTTTGTAATAACTCCTTACAAAACATATGATTTGAGAGACGAATTTGATAGGGACGCTTTTGAGCGCGAGCTAAAAAGGGGTAACGAATATTTAAATTACTTTAAGAAAATATCATTACGTGGAAAACTAGATAGTTTAAGAGAAGGAAACTACATCGGATCGGTCGCTCCATATGGTTATAATCGAATTGTTAAAGAAAACGGTAAGAAAATATGTCACACGCTTGAAGAGAGAAAAGATCAAGCCGATATAGTACGATTAATATTCGAATGGTACTGTAATGGCGATATAGGGGTTACTGCAATTTGTAGACGTCTGGAAGCTATGGGTGTTAAATCGCCCGGAGGTAAATCTACCTGGAGACCGCCTATGATTTTTACAATATTGGAAAATATCCATTATATCGGATGCGTTAGATGGAATTGGAGAAAGACTATAAAAATAATTAAAGACCAAGAAGTAAAAGAGTTACGACCGAAAGCAAAAGTTGGAGAATATTTAATATTTAACGGTAAGCATGAGGGCATAATATCGGAAGAATTATTTAATAGAGCGCAAGAAATACGAGGTAGACGTCATCGAACTAAAACCGATACAACGTTGAAAAACCCTTTAAGTGGGATTTTACTCTGTAAGAAATGCAACCATAAGATGGGCTACAATACTTATAGAAAGAACGGAAAAGAGTTCGCCAAACCAAGAGTGATGTGTAATAATCAAGTTCATTGTAAGACGGGAGGCGCCGTGTATGAGGAAGTCATGGAAGCCGTTTGTAAATCGATGAAAGATATAATAGAAGACTTTGAAGTTAGAGTTGAGACCCAGCAAGACGATTCTATTAAATTGCATAGAAATCTTGTGGAAAGGCTCGAAAAACAATTAGCCGATTTGGAAATAAAAGAAAAGATGCAGTGGGAAGCCAAACATCATCCCGATCCAGAAGAAAGAATGCCGAGTCACATTTTCAAAGATTTAAATAGTAAATTATTGAAGGAAAAAGAAGAAATAAATGACGCTTTATGCAAGGCTAAAGATTCTATTCCGGACCCGATCGATTATAGAGAATTAGCCGTGAAGTTTTCAGATACTCTCGATATTTTACAAGATCCGACTAAGGACGCGTCTATTAAAAATATGCATCTGAAAGACATAATCGAGAAGATCGAGTATTACCGACCGCCTAATATTAAGATTACGAATGAAAATAAAAAAGAACTAGGATATGACAAAATAGGAAGAAAAAACATGTTTCATAGTGAACCTTTTGAAATATCAATAATTATTAAGTAACGAGAAAGCCCGCCACAATGGGCTTTTTCTTTTTAGGGATGATGTAAGCCCACATTCATGCGGGTGTAGATGATGCCTAAATAAAAAGAACAGAGCTTGTAGCCCTGCTCTACGTAAAACTATTTTTCACTAAGCTTTTGAATCATTTCAAGCTTATCGTGTGAGAACATACTAGAATCTTCCACAATATGAACTATAGCCTTATAGAAATTTGGATCTCCATGACGTTTGAGCGCCTCGATAGCATCGCGTTTATCGTGTGAAAACATACCGCTTTTTGTAATAGCTCTTACTGCGTCGTCATAACCGACCAGTGGGCTACTAGATTCAGCCGCGTATTCCACCAATTTATACGATGCGACCATAAACACTCCGTATGCTACAATTTCTAATGCCTGTTCTGCGAAATTACCAATACGTTCCAAACTAAGTTTTTTCATGATCAAACACTCCTTAAATAGTTTTTCTTCCATAATAGGACTTGTAAGAGTCGCGAAAAACGAAGAGGGGTAGCAATGATCGCCACCCCTTTACAAATATCAATTCTCAAAAATATGTTTAATGCCTTGATCCATAAGAAATTGCTGTTCTTCTTTTTGGATTCTTTCGGCTTTCTCCAACGCAGCAGTCATATCGCCATTACAATGGGCGTCAGGAATGCGCTGTACGGCTCTAGCTGTAGCTTCTGCCAGGACGGTATTAGCTCGACTAGACTGCATGATCATAAGCATCAGTCGCTCGACGTTTTCTTCACGTTTTTCCCTTTGATCTTCCTTTGTTTTGCGTTCCTCATCGCGTTTATCGATGTGTCGTTTAAGCCACCATACAAGTAAACCGGTAATGGCGGAAGGTACACCCATTACAACAAGGAAGTGCCAAATATTCGCCATGTCACTATACCTCTTTCATATATCTTCCGCGCCCTCGAATTGTGGGAGCGTTTTTAAGTAATTATATGCCGTCTCTACCGTCATAGATGGATCATAGTCAATCTCATATGTGACGCATTGCGAATATGGCTGGGCTATCACAGAATCTTTTTCGCTTTCTCTAGATTCCGCATCCACATAAGAAATAACGGCGATCGAATTATGATGATTAGTCATCTGCTGTATAAATAAAATACGGTGATAACTTGTCGTCACACCGTCGTCTTGTCTAATGCTTTTGTATAAAGCCATATATAATACTCCTTTATGAGAATGTTATGGTTCCACTCCACTGAATACCGATAGGCGCGTTATTCACACAATCGGTTGTGGTTGAGAACGTTGCCTTAACGCCTATGCCGTGACTAGTAGTCAGCGTTACCGTATAGCTGTCGGGTTTAACCCATACCGATGCGGAGGAACCGTGCGTGTAGTTACCATTTTGACGCAAACGAAAACCATTAACACTCGTTATCGCCACAGTCGGATTTCCTACAACCGGTTTTGCGAATGGTATGGTGAAATAAACCTCCGTGCCGGAATTGGTGAGGTAGCCGGACAAAAATATATGGTTATTTAGCGTCACGGAATCTCCTTTGCGATAATAAGGTCGATATGTGGTGTTTCCAGGAGTAGTGTTTGAGACTCCGATAGTTACATCGTAGCCGTAAACGTTCGTATTTCCGCTTTTATTGACGAAATTGTCATACCCAACTATAGTGTTTCCACTGCCGTTTTGAGGGGTAAAGCATTCTTTAACGACGCCGTTCGGATCTACGCCAAATACGCTTTTGTTATTATTGTTGAATTGTATATGGTTCGCGAACATATATCTTGATGCTCCGGCAAACTCTAAATTTTTAGTGTTACAATTCAATCGAATAACGGCATTCGTGTCGGTTTCATCGTCAATTAAAAAGCCGATATACGGATGATAACCTTGCGCGCTCGAACGTTGGAGATGCATGTAACCTTCGTTGCTAAGTAGAATGCCGGTTTTACCGTCCAGATGACCGATTTTTTCACCAATACATACGTGGTCTCTAAACTTACTACGCCAGTTTACGTCAAAAGCACGTGTAGGTTGGCCTTTCTCGTCATATAATTGCTCAGCGGGTTTACCTATCGCGGTAGATGTATCCTTGCAAAAATCGATATTAAACACAAGACCGCTCATGGATGTCGATCGGCTTGTACTATCTATGTCAGTTACCGTAATCGTGAAAGTATAAGTTTTCTCGGTGTCAAATATATGATCTGAAATTATTTGACTAACCGTTCCATTCGTGCTACTTTCCGCAACGGTAACGGATCCTATTTCAGATCCAGTTGTATCGGCATAATCTATCACTATACTGGAAATCTCCTGATAGGTAGACCATTTGAACGATAGGAGAGCACAAGTACCGTCTTCGGCAGACGTTCCGTCAGATGTACATCTTGTGGCTGAAAGATTGCTTATTGTTGGTTTCTTATACGAAAGTTCCCATACTGCGTACAAAGTCGCAGCCGTATTAGCAGTATAATTGCCTCCAGCCAAATATGTAGGCGAATTAGCCGAAGCGGATGTTGACCAACCGAGGAATGCATAATTTGCCCTGACTGGAATTACGCTGGATAACGTCAGAGTCACGCCATATGTTTTTGTCTGAATGCTAGGAGCGCCAGAACCACCATTAGCGTTATATGTAATAGTGTAAGTATTAGCTTTCCAGACCGCATAGAGAGTTGCGGCAGAGTTCGCTGTATACGTACCTCCGGCTGAATATGTGGCTGACGTGGCAGTAGATGAAGTTGACCAACCAAGGAATGAATATCCGGTTCTTGTTGGTTTCGTTCCAGAAAGGGTAAGAGTCTGGTCTTTCCACTTTGTCTGATTGCCGGGAGCACCAGAACCACCGTTGGCGTTATACTTGATTGTATAAGACGTCCAAGCTGGAACGCTAACACTAAAACTTACAGATTTGGTGGCCGAATCGTCATTATCGTCATTGAAGTTTCTGAATGTGACCGAAACGGTTTTTGTCGCAGCCCCGTTACCGCTTATAGAATATGTACCAGTAAACGAACCGCTGCCACTGCTTCTTTTTGTGCCGTCAAATGCACTAAGCGTTTTGGTCACTCCTCCAGAAGCAGCGGTCATACCATAATTGGTTTGAGCTCCGGAATAATATGTTTCCCAGGAGGCATTAATTGCGACTGTATATTGTGTGGCGGATTTTCTGGTAACTGTACCACCAGTCGCCGTAATATCTAATGCCACACCAAACGGAGTCCATTTTGAAACTGTAGCCATTTATGCTTCTCCTTTCCACATGAGTCCCATGTTACCATTTTGACGAATCTTCCATACGAATTCGCCTTGCTGAATCTCTTCCTCAATCACAGCTTTGGTTATATGCAATGATTGATTTGTGACGTGGGCGGGGACCGATGAACCCTCCATAAATAAGATTCGGGTGTTTGTGATGACGAGTTTGAAGTCGCTATCGCTCTCACCGAGTTCGATGCAAGGCTCATTTTCATACGTGCCGATATGTACGTAGTCTCCAATCTGTCCGAGATCGGCGATAGAATACTGTTTACCGTTCAGAGCATATAGAATACTTTCCGCCGATATGACGAGTTTGTATGATCCGTCATCATCTCGGTAATACTTTATATAATTCGAAGAGTCTCCGAAGTTGATCTGTCCGTCGGAATCCATATAGATACCACGAGTAACATTATCTTCGGAATCTTTAACCTCGGAATAAATGCTCGAATCTGTTATGTGAAATCCACCGATTGTAGCATCAAATGCGACCAGGTCATCAACGCTTATTTTACTAGCTGTGATCGATTTTGCCAGAAAAACATTGCCATTCAGACTGTTGTATTCGGTCTGTTCGGCTTCAGTCGTCACGCCATCGGTATTGAGCTTGTAATATAAACCGTCATCACCCTTGATAACCAACTTATCGGCTTTGATGGTTCCACCTTCGATGACGTCACCGATTATGGTTACTCCTACGAGTCGGCCAGCGATAGTTCCATCACTTATGATGACGTTTTCGATCAAACCCGAGTTGGCATAGAAATTCTCCATAGCCAATTCGTCGATGTTTGAGAAATCGATATTGGCATATTTAGCATCGAGTTTTTCTACTGTCAGCTCATCGAGAGTAGCATCTATTGCCTCGAATTTTTCAGTAGTTACTGTTTCGAAATTGCCGTGTTCTGCTGTGAGATTCTCTACGTTGGTATTCGTAGCTTCGAGATTTGTTATCGTTGCGTACGTGGAGTTTGCCGTTTTTGCATCCAATTTATCCGTTTGTAAAGTCTCAATCACCGCGTTCTGCGCAGTTAAATCTTCCTTGATTTCCGCCACATCGGCAATTAACTCGCCGGTTATAATTTCTTCAGCAATGACCTTATCCAATCTTGCAATTTCGGCATCGAAAACTTCCGTGTCGACTTTTTTGGCCAGAACAGCTTCAAACACCTTTATGTTACCTTCCGCAGAAGAGTCAACATATACAGTTGAGGCCGCCGGCGAAGTAGTATTACCGGTGATGATTGCGTTATGGTTTTTAATAGTAACCATTACACGATCGCCGTCTTTTACGTCATCATCGGAAACCGTTGACAATTCCGTGGTGGAAATTGCAGGGGTGTATACATCAGATCCATCAAGTTTGACATATATAACGGCCTTTCCGTCGGAATCGATCACTTTCTTTGCGGTTCCATAAGCGATGGTTTCCTTTTTTTGCTTCGGATTATCATTGGTGATCTTAACAAATTGTGATATCAAATCGTTAGATAATACCATTTTGAATCACCTCCACAACTTTGTAGTAAAGACTGCTTTTTCAGAAACTGGACATCCAGGTTCACATTTAATGGATTGACTTATGACTTTGGCTTTTACATTTTTAATACCAGCTCTCTCGTAGTTAAGACGAACACAATCGCCGAGTCGAACTGGACAATAACCATGCGTGTAACTGATTGTGTATTCGAGAGTTGACAATTCAGACAAAAGTCGTTCTGCATAATCGTCGATCTGACTCTGAGTTGGATTTCCGGATAGATCGGGATCGGTAACCCTGTAGGGAATTTCCCTTCCGCGAGCCACAATAGAAGTCGGACTATTCGGGTCATCATTCACAACCTTTGAATAATAACTGTCGCTTCCTTTGGAATATACAACCTCGACGACATTTGGTATGCCGTACAAATCGTGAGTCATCGATACATCCGGATAAAGAATCGAACTGTTGTCGTCATTATAAGTCCATACCGGTCTCAGAGCAGAAGCGTCTTGTTTTGGTAAAAAGATTATTCGTCCGAGTTCGTCCAAACCGAGAGTATACTTACACGCGTGTTCTATGGTCACTTGTTCACCACTTACCCAGTCGGTAGAGTTGTAAATGTGATTTGAAATATAATCACTTATGAACGAAAGCCATGTATCACTCGTGTCCGCAATAAAATGATCACTACTAATAGTAGAACCCCCGGTTTTTATTACGGGGGCCCTAGCATTTTCGCGAATTAACTGATATGAAATATCAAGAATATTGGTTCTCTTTGGTATGTAATAACCTATTGGGGGTTGTGATTCTTTTAACTCTATCAGAGGCGTATAAGCATCCATGGATACAGTACGAGTCTTGCCATCGAACGATGACGACGGGGTTTGTACGAGAAATGTTCCGAGTGGGTGCTTTTCTGTTAATCCATTTTGAATTGTAATCAGATAAACTCGGATGTAACATTCACCAAGCGAATTTACAATATCAAACGTTGCAGATCCCTTGGTGTCGGCTCCGTCGTCTCGATTGATGGTGCAAGATTTCACGGTATCCACGCGCTTAACGTCCGCCCAAGTGTTGGGGTCAACGATATAGTATTCGTATGTATGCGTCATAGACGATGACCAATCGACCATATCATATACCTCCTTCGACTCTGGTTATACTAATAGTTACAGGAATTGTTACATCGAGATGTTTTTCTCCGAATGCGACTTTGATATTGGCCCAATAGCCGATGCCGGTTGGTGTTCTAACATAAACATCGCCGCGCCATTTTGCCAATCGACGTAAATGGTATAAGGTTTCTCTGTCTTCTTTTGGAATTACCAAACTCCAAGACGATGTCTCGCCCAATTGAGTGCCATAATAGCTAACAGGTCTTTCGCGACCAATGTATTCGACGAGTGAAACATCGGGATTGTAATCCTCGTTTATGTCGAGATTGTAAGGGAGTCGCAACATGGATCCAGACCATGCGGGCTGTTCGGTTAGGTTTTCTCCATCCATATCAAGGGTGGACCAATCTTCATTCCATTGTATTACGGCGGCATTACATCCTACATATTGTCCCGGAATATCATAGTAACCAACCGTTCCTGTGAGAGTAGATTTCGCTACAATTCTGTATCGAGCGTAATCCAAAGCGGGATGCGGATCTGTTACGAACGTGTTTTGTCCGTTTACAAGATCGGAAGCTATTTCGACATATGAACCGTCATAGGATCTTCTGTAAACGCCAAGCGTTACGTTTTCAGATGGAAACAGTTCTTCGTTTTCTACTATGCAGAAGTACATGCTGACGCCATTTAAAACAGTATAACAAACCTCTTCATAAGTGCTCGTATACGTATTTTCCACGACATTATAACCAACAGTGTTCTCAACACCATCGATCTCTTCTTGGCTCAATTCCGTATTTAATTTAACATAAATACCAGCGACTTCCCGTACATTGTAGTAAGTACGAACGGTTGTATATTCATGACAATACGGACTGATATACGCAGATAAAGTTTCCTCGTCTATGGCCAGTTCGGCATTTAATATGTGCTGTTCGTCGGTCCAAGCAACGGTGAACTCCAACGAACTTGTAGCCGTTAATCCCGAGTTCATCGAAACTGTACAAGTTACCGTATAGCTCATATTATTTTCGAGATTAATATCGCCAGCCGACATCTCGATTAAAATGTGGTACGCGCCGTCAATAATTTCTCCCGAAATATCATAATATTTAGAAAACACTTCTTGACCATTGTTGATCGTTTGCGTGTTTCCCAGATCATCGACTGTTTCATAAATCTGATTAGAGACAACCGATACGTGATACCCTGTCGGTCTCTGATTAGTCGGTGCGGCCGCCAATGAAATATAAAACGGGAAGGAGTCGATGACACCTTCTCCCTCCCATATATTTTCATTTCTCAGATTCAATATGTTGAATTGCAGCGTTGGAGCGCTGTAAATAACGATGGTTCTTTGTACGGACCACTCGCTCCAACCTTCTCGGTTTCCGCTATTAATATCTTCGGACGCAAGAACGCCAACGGTTCGTACTCGCCACAGAATTTTTCCACCATCCTGTATGTTGTCATGCGGATATTGATCTCCATCAAATAGCTTATATTCAAATATATCTTCCGAATCGGTGGCGACCTCTGTATGATCAAAAAACCAGGTATAAGAAGTACCATCATCGAAGAGTAATTCTATTTCGGCATATTTCATTGATGAACCATCGATCGAATTATGCACCCAATACAGAATACAATCTTCTCCCGGTACCGCTGTTGTTGTAGAGGACCAAGTCGTAGGCGGAGCAGGTTCTTCGCCTAAAACTACGGACGAGATTTCAGACCAAGCCGAAGATCCTTCGCTATTAACAGCTCTGAGTCTGAAGAAATATTCTTCACCTTTATCTGACGATATGGTAAGGAGATATTTGGTTCCTTCTATTCCGCTTTGCGATTGTGTCTGGTTAGAACCCTCAAAATATAAAAGGTTTGTGGCATACTCTATCTCGTATGATGTTGCCAAGTTAACGGTATCCCACTCGAAGTAAACCGAATATTCTGATTCAGCCCGACAAACAGTGAAACCGGTCGGAGCACTTGGCGCTGTTCCAACATTTCCACAATAATCCGACCAATCACTGTAATTGTTACCATTAATTGAACGACAACGAACTTTATACCGAGCACCTACCGAAATAGGAAAGACATACGAAGCATAATCGGTACTTATCTTGGCTTTACCAGTAGCAAATACGGTTTTATCATCCTTTACAACCTGAAACTGAATGTGGGTTGCGTTTACGTCAGGACAATTTACCTCGGCTGTCAACTTTAGAGTTTCGATCTTGGCCGATGGAGTTCCAGGAGCGACAGGCAAATCCACAAAGGAGAACGTTTTTGCGGTTGACCATTTGGCGGTAAACCAGTAAATATCATGCTTTTGACCTTTACGTTTGGCGTGACGTATTTGCGAATTTGCCTTTACTCTGAATTTTACTCGTTTGGCGTTATCCGGAGGAGTGTATAATGAGTGTTTGTATTCAAATTCATCGGTAGAAACATTGCCTTCGAACCATATACCATCTCCTGTGTCGTACATCCATTCGACGGTGTAGTCTTCTACGTGTCCGATGGTGCAAGACCATTTGGCATAAAGTGTTCGTTCGGTGTTACTCTGAAGACCGAATACATCCACAACTGCTTGTGATCCCGTAGACGTTTCCTTGGTTGCTGTTCCTGAAAACTTAAGGACCTGACCAATAACGATCAGGTCGCGATCCTTAAGATTATTCAGCTTTACAACCGTTTGAATTCGTTCCTCTCGGGTACTACCGGCTATGCTATCTTTGTATTCTTCGACGAGATTCCATAAGGTATCGCCTTTTTTAACTGTATACGTAGTCGTAGCCATTCGTTATACCCTCCTTTCAATTCTTGCTGCTCTGATGATTGTTTCAATTGCATCAGCAACATCGCTTCCCTCATTAATAGAGAGACCGTTAATGTTATAAGAAGCCCTATCAAGCTTACCCAAATCCTTGCGAAGCTTTTCGAGCGTTGATACAACCTCTCCGTTTTCTCCATTTTGATTTCTACGATTCATTCTTGTGCTGATGGAATTCAGCTTGGCGAATACGCCTACCGAAGGATTGCTGTTAATCATGTCACCGATGGTCATAGCACCGGATTTAACATCGCTTAGATCAAGAACAGGACGAATTGTCGGCTGAGACTCAATGTCGCTATTTATCACATCGGTAAGTCTGGCGACAGAACCTTTGAATGATTTGATAGCGGTGTCACCGACTTCTGCTGCTGATGATCCGACTTCTCTAGAGAATCCTTTAAGTCCCTCCACGAAACCGAGATCCGCATATTTGCCGATTTCTGCAAATTTCTTAGAAGGAGAATGGATTCCGAGCGACGCCTTAGCAACGTTGAGTGCTTGGATCATGACGGCCGATATGTTCTCAAACAAGCTCGAAGAGTTGACGTTTATACCCTGAATTACACCATCTATGATATCGGAACCGGCATCGGACCACTGTGATTGTTCGCCGATGATGTTTATGGATTCCGTAACCATGTTTGTGAATTCGGACGTGACATCTTGTTTGATGTAACCGAGATTCGTCATCCAGGTTTCCTTTAACTCTTTAAGTTCCGTATCCGTATCGGTGTTCATAGTTTCCAGATCAGAGTTATACTCTTCTTCGAGCGCTTTAAGTGCTTCGTGGGCAGACTTCTTAAGACCAAACATTTCCTTTTCGCCTTCGGTTTTCATTTCAGCGAGTTCATCGGTTGCATACTGTTTAGCCAACGCGGTTTTCTGTTTCCACATCCACACAAAGTCGCCGAGTTCGACGTTTGACATTTTATTCAACGCCTGAATTTGAGCAGCAGCTTCTGGACCCATCGCTTGAAGTTCTGACAACAAACCATCGTCAATGCCTCTGGATTGCAAATCATTGAGACTGTCTTTCCAATCGGTTAATGCGTTGAGCTGATCGTTAAGATTCTTCGTGAGCGAATTCTTATTAACTTCTTCGCTCGCCGATACTTCATCGAACAGACCCCAAGTATCTGCTATGTCTTTGGTTCTTGACGCAAGCGCTTCATCATACTCGTCGGAAATCGCTTGAATATCATCAGAGAGTTTGTCGTTAACTTCCTGGCACGCTTCCAGGTATTCCTGTTCACGAGCTATCCTTTTATCGTTATGCTCTTTGTTAACTCTTTCGACTTCCTTATAGTAATCTTCGGTTACGGTAGCGATCGATTTCTGGATATTATAGATTTCGGAGTCAATCAGTTTGCGTTCTTCAGAACCTTCTGCATATTCGGTTCTCAATCGCTGATATGCGGCAAGCTGGTCGATATAGGATATTTCTCCATTGCCCTTTTTGGCGTTAATCTTATCCATTCTGGACTGGAGACGCTGTGTGGCCATCGTTTCGAGGTCGATCTGTTCCTGAAGAAGTTTATTGTAAGATTCCTGAGTATGTTTAGAATTTTCGCCGAATGCGGCCTTCATTTCCTGATACTCTTCTTCGGCAAGCGCTATACGCTGAAGCTGACGCTCATATTTCTTACTATAAACGGTCGCTTCGTCGAATGCTTCAGCATTGAGTTGTGCCGAGAGATCGAGTGTTTGATCGTTGAGATCGAGCTGTTCCAAACCATTTTGAAATGATTCGGTAATTTTTCTCGCTTTTTCCTCGGCGGATTTTTCGGCGTCAGTGTTCGTAGACATGCCAGTAACAAAGCCGTCGATATAATGCTTGGCTATTTCTATAGCCTTGGTCGCGGGGGAATGAATTCCGAGCTCGTCTCTAATCGCTTGATTAGCGGCCCTTCCCATTTCGGCAGTTGCATCTTCGGCTCTACGAGCGTTCTTTTTAACACCTATAGCAAAGCCTTCAACGACATATTTACCAACACTCTCGAACTCTTTTGACGGAGATTGTACGCCCAATTCGTCTTCGGCGGCTTGGAGGGCTGCTTTAGCCATAGCAACTGCTTTTGCCGACGCTTTGAAAGAATTAGCCGATATGCCTTCAGCGAAACCTTCTACAACATATTTGCCAGCGGCAACAAAATTAGCATATGAAGTTGTTGCTCCGAGTGCGGCGCTGTTTCCTACTGCGGTTGCGGCGGTCGTTACATCAGCGGATTTGTTCTTCATGCCGGTTACGAACGAACCGATTAATCCTTCGCCAGTGCTGGTGAATGTCGACTTCTTACCGTTAACCGTATCGGTAAAGGAATCCACAAGGGTTCCGGCGGCAGTTTCCATACTTGTTTTTGCATCTTCGAATGCTTGAATAAATCCGTCGACATTAGCTTTTCCGAGTTCCGAAAGTGCTTTCGTGAAACCAGAGACGGTATCGCCAGATATTTTGCCCATACCGATCATGACGCCGATCAATGATGCTATTGACCCGGAAACGCTGGTTATCTTTTCCGAATTAAGAGTCTGAATATTCTTAACCGCATCTATAGCCGAAGTAGATGTCGAAATAGATTCGGACGATACTCCGCCCATATATGCGAAATAAGAAGATAAATCTTTACCGAATTCGACTATGCCGTCACCCAACGACTCCAAATTATCATTATTTTTCGGAGCAGTCTTCGATATTTCAGCCAATGCTTTTGCGGCATTCGAAGCCGCTGTAACATCTTCGATATTGGCGATGCCGTATATTGACTCGGCAAATCCGGAAAGCGCTTTTCCGAGACTTGGTAACTCGTCGCACCATGTCGAGATACTCGATTCCCCAGTAAACCACTGAGCAAATCCGCCTTCTTTAGGCGCATGTTGCGACACTTCGGCCAAAGCTTTTGCAGCATTAGCGGCTGCTGTAACGTCATCGATGTTTTCTATATCTTTAATCGAATCGGCAAAACCGCCGAGTCCTGTACCAAGGTCTGGTAAGTATTCGACAAAATTCGAGATACTCGATTCCCCAGTAAACCAGCCAGCAAGTCCGCCTTCTTTTGGCGCGTGTTTCGACACTTCCGCCAACGATTTAGCTGCATTTGCGGCCGCTTCGACATTATCCATATTCTCTATTCCAGAAACGGATTCTGCAAATTGGGTAAGACCATCGCCGAGTATTGGTAACTCATTGGCAAACTGTGTGACGCTGTTTTCACCTGCAAACCATGCAGCAACACCGCCGCTGTTAGGAATATACTTTGTCATTTCAGCCAACGTTTTAGCTGCGTTTGCGGCAGCCGTTACGTTGTCCATGTTTTCTATTCCGGAAATCGACTCGGAGAATCCTGTAAGACCGTCGCCAAGCTTAGGTAACTCGTTAGCGAATTGAGTTATGCTGTTTTCACCCGCAAACCAGGCGGCAACGCCTCCCGAATTGGGAATGTGCTTTGTCATTTCCGCCAGAGATTTAGCGGCGTTTGTGGCGGCCGTGACATTATCCATATTCTCTATGCCAGAGATCGACTCTGAGAATCCGGTAAGTCCTTCGCCGAGTTTGGGTAATTCATCCGCGAATTGTGTTATGCTGTTTTCGCCCGCAAACCATGCTGCTACTCCACCGCTGTTGGGAATAACGGCGGCCATCTCAGCAAGAGCTTTGGCGGCGTTTGCGGCAGCGGTTATGCTCTCGGGATTAACGCCGTCTACTTCGGTTGAGAAATCTTTTAATCCTCTTCCGAGTTTCGGCAATTCATCCGCGAATTGAGTTATGCTGTTTTCTCCCGCAAACCAAGCGGCAATGCCTCCGGAATTAGGTATTGTATCGGCCATCTTAGCAAGAGCTTTGGCAGCATTCGCAGCGGCCGTTACGCTTTCGGTGTTGAGTCCTTCGACTGATTGCGAGAAAGCATTAAGACCTTCTCCCAATTTGGGAAGTTCTTCCGCGAAGGAAGATATGGACGATTTTCCGGTAATGAACGAAGCTATGCCTTCTATAAGATTAGCGGCAGTAAGCGCAAGTATACAACCGGTGAGAATTCCTACTCCCTCCAGAACGCTCATGTCGACTTGTTTAGCACCTTCGATGAAGTCTTTCGCGTTATTCATAAACGCCGAGAGATCGGTTCCGATTTCGGGAAGCGCTGAAGTAAATCCCTTTGCAACTCCTCCGACTATACCGCCAACGAACTGACCGATTGCTGTTCCAAGAGCTTCGAGGAAATTACCACCTTCGCTAATAAGCCAATTGACTCCTGGAATCTGAGCGATTGCACCGAGAGCAAGAACTATAGCTGCCAATCCAGCGATAAATATCGCGACATATGGTAAGGCCGAAACCGCCCCAGAAACAACGCCTTTTAACGCTCCAAGAATTACCATTACACCGGATATAGCAACAAGCATCAGCGATAAGGCCCCTGCACTTTCAATCGCATTGTCGACATCTTTCATAAGATTTAGTGCTGCCGCAAATGCGATTAACGGAAGAGCCATTATTGTCAGCGATGCGGCGCCTTTTGCTGCGTTTTTAGAGTATTTTGATATTGACGCAAGCGGTTTCATGAGTAGAGTGGCCCCGCCGACCAATACAGTGAGTGCTGCGAGGTTAATCAAAGAAACATTGGTGTCCGGTAGCGCATGAAGAACTAATACAAAAGCCATCAACGGTACAAACATTGTAGACAACGCAAGAGCGCCCTTATATGCCGAACTATATTTTTTGGCCACAAGGTCTAAGTAAGGCATAAGAGCCGCTGAACCCGCTACCAAACCAAGCAAAATACCCAAATTAGCTAACGACACATCCGATTTAGGAAGCATGTACATTATTGAAACAAATGCTAATAACGGAACAAACATCGTTGAAAGTGCAAGGGCGCCTTTTGCTGCTCCAGATGCGGACGATACGAACTTGTCGAGTAATATGAATATTCCGCCTACTGTGGCCAATAACAAAGACAACGACACCGATGCACCGATCGCTCTGTCCGGAGATACGTTTGACAACAAGGCTATTATTCCGGCAAGCAAACCGACCGTGAGTGTCATAACAATCAGTACTCCGACCGATGTCTTAACATGTCCTGCCGATTTTTCGATCAGCGCAAACATTCCCATTAATAGCGCAAGGGCTCCGGTTGCTACGGCAAGTCGGGAGGGATCGATAAACGACAATCCGGCGACAGCGGCTGCCATAACACCTATGGCCACCGTCATCACTATGAGATTGGCTTTGCAGTCTTTAGCGTTCTTGGTGGCGGCTATCATGAGACTCATTATCGCGCCGAGTATACCAATTGCCGTGACACCTTTTGCTAAGTGTTCTATACTTAAGAAACCTAACAACGTGCTTACAAGCGCCAGAATACCTATAGACAACGATAACGTCAATAATGTTGATGCGACTTTCTTTCCATCAGAGCCGAATTTATTAACCGCGGCCATAAGACCGACCATTATTCCGCCGAGTACCGTGACGACGACAATACCTTTTACAAGATTTCCAGGACTCATTGTTGATACTAAAGCTATAACGCCGACTAAAAGCAGCATTGCCGCCGACATTTTAAACAATGTGGAACCAACTTTGTCAGCGTCTTTGTTGAATAATTTGGTAGCCGCTATGAGACCAACCATTATTCCACCTATTGCTGTGACAGCCAATGTTCCTTTAATCAATGATCCGGTAGACATTGTCGATACTAAAGCTATAACACCAACCATGAGCAGCATGGCGAAGCTGAACTTCATTAACGATGAGGCGACTTTATTGGCATCTTTGTTGAATAATTTGGTAGCCGCTATGAGACCGACCATTATTCCGCCTATTGCTGCGACAGCTAATGTTCCTTTAATCAATGATCCGGTTGACATTGTCGATACTAAAGCTATAACACCAACCATGAGCAGCATGGCAAATGACATTTTCATTAATACTGAGCCAACCTTATTGGAATCCTTATCGTACAATTTTGTGGCTGCCATAAGACCGACCATCATACCGCCGAGTGCGATTACGACCGCGCCGCCTTTAATTAAAGCACCGGGGTCCATTCCGGATACAATATTTATTACTCCAGCCATTATAAGCAGAGACATCGAAAGCCCCATTAACGAAAGAGTAATTTTGGCGGTATTAATGATGCTGCCGGAACCTAGTTTATTCAAAGAAATGCTGAGAACAGCAAGTATTGCTGCTAAAGCACCGATTACTCCGACCGCATTCCACAATTTTGCGGGGTCGATAAACGTGAGTAACACTACAGCGCCAACCAATATGCCTATGGCTCCTGCGATTTTCAACAGTGCCTTTGCTTTGAGATCGAATGCGAACCCACTCAATACCTTGGACGTACTTTTTAAGACTTTGCCGAAATTTTTAACGACATACGATGCGCTGTTAATAAGTTTTGGTAATTTCTTAGAGAATTTCGTAAGAACATCACCTGTTCCCGACAACACATCGCCGACACCTTCAAGAGGAGACGTCAATGCGTCGAAAGCATTGGCAAACTTGTTACTTACAAATAACAGTCCGCCGATTGTGGCTCCACTAAATATAGCACCAAGATCGAGGTCTTTTACTATATCTACGAGTTTACCACATATGCTCTTTACAGCATCCCATACTGCGGGGGCGGAACCCGTCAGGCCGGTCACCAAACCCGCTATGATAAATCCACCTATGGCGATCATTACAGTCGAAGGTGAATGAATGCCGAGAATATCTTTTATCTTTTCGATAATTGTTTTGCCGATTATGGTTATCGCCGATCCGATCATTTTAACGCCCGCGCCAAGACCTTTTACGATACCGAGAACGATGTCACGAGGTATATTATCGGATTCTTTAAGACTAGCGAACCACTTCTTTATGCCTGATACGGCTCCAGAAAAAGCGGGACCGATTTTTGTAATGCCGGTCAGCAAACCGCCTATAAAGGAAGCAACGGTTTTTATAACAGGAATAAGAAATTCGAAAACATGCGTAAAATTGAGAAGTTTGTCCATCCAATCACGCACGCCGACCGCGGCATCGCCAATCATCGCGGTAACATCGAGTATGCTAAGGCCGAACCCATCGAGAAGAATGGAAACAACCTTAAAAGCGATCTTAAATGCACCGCCGAATATAGTTGTAACTATATCGAGAATCGCAAATAAGCCTTTGAAAGTCCTTCTTAATTTGTCCGCAACTTCATCGGTTACTTGCAATTTTGTGGTGAAATCGTAGAAGCCTTTTATGGCGTTATAGAGCTGACTGGATGTAATGGGATCAAATATCGATCGCCACGCTTCGCCAACGGATTTAAACACATCCCCAAGCATTCTACCGATGTTGGCCAGAGATTCAATAAGCATGGTTCTTCCGTCCATGCCATCCAAATTCTTTATAAATTCATCAAGAGGAACGCCGGCTTTTTTAGCCTCCTCCGAGAACTGCCGAAGCATCTTAATCTCATCTTCTGTGTAACCAAGATTCTTAAGCTCTTCATCTGAAAGATCCTCTATGGCTTTCATCATTTTTCCAGCACCATCGGCGGCCGGATCGAAACTTAGCCCGAACTTCTTATGCGAAGCTTCAATATCATCAAGAGTTAATTTATACTGAGCGCCCTTATTAACAAGATCCTGTACGACTCTGTGGTCGTAACCAGCAGCATCGAGAAGCTCATATCTGAACGGAGCATTCTTATAATCGCCGCGCCAAACGTTGTCTACTACCTTCTGAAAATATTCGAGGCCGCCAGTAGCTCCTTTGACGCCATCGGCGAGTTCATCAAACTTGCCCAATCCGGTGCTGTCGAGCTTTTCCAACAGACCTTCAAACGGAGAACCGAGCGCTCCTTCGAGGAGGTTATTTCTCCAATCGGAGAATTTGTTGATGAGTCCCCCTAAGAAATCGGAAATTCTTGTCAAAAGCGCTTTTGCTTCTTCAAAGTCACCGATGATAATTTCCCAGGTCTGAGTCCAACCGGACTGCATCGCTTCCTTAAGAGTGTCCATTAACTGCGAGAACGTTTTAACTTTAGTCGCCGCGTCAGTCGCAGTATTAGCCATCTTCAGAATATTATTAGCCTGTTCCTCGGTATAACCCTGATCCATGAGAGACTTTTTGTAATTGTTCCACTCTTCGCTACCTTCTTCAGCAGCCATAGTGAATTTCTTAAGTGTCTCGGTTAAGATTTCGGAAGTGAGCCAACCCTGCGACAGAGTCTCTCTGAAACTTCCTTCGTCTTTGATCATTTGATCTATTGCTACGCCGTGAATACGAGCAGTATCCTTCAACGCGTTCTGGAAGACTTCGCCACCCATACCCGCATTAACAACGGAATTCCAGTCCATGAGTTTGACTGTGCCCGACGACAATGCCTGGGAGAGCTGATACATTGCTGTACTAGCTTGCTGAGAAGTTGAACCTGAAACCGCCGCAAGGTTGGCAATACCCTGAATAGCAGATACGGATGTATCAAGATCTACTCCCGCTGCGGTAAATGTACCAATATTCTTGGTCATTTCCGTGAAGTTGTAGATTGTCTTATCTGCATACTTGTTGAGGGTATCCAACGCCTGATTTACATCGTTGAGCGTTGTGCCCTTACTCTCGGTGTTTGCGAGAATTGTCTGGACTGCATTTATCTGAGTTTCATATTCGCTAAAACCTGTTTTTACAGGATCAATGGTAAAAGCGGAGACAAGTCTCTTACCGGCATTTACCGCGGAGTTTGTAATGTTGGCAAGGGCGGTTACACCGATGACATCCATGGCGCTAAATCTAGTACGCACGGTATCTACCGATCTACCGAGACCTTCCATATTCATGTCAGTCTTCTTGGTAGCTTCGTGTAAGTTATCTAGTCCTTTGGAAGCACCTTTAAAATGTAAACGTTCTTTAAGTTTGTCGAGAGTCGACATCGTGGTTGATACATTTTTCTCAAATCGTTGGTTGTCAAACTCCATTGACACAACTCTCTCGTCGACTTGTTTGCTCATAACTTAGTAACCTCCCTCCATGCCGATTCCGCTATCTTATCGAAAACGGGTTGGATAGCAGGATTGATATAATCTTGTCCCTCTACCCAACCACCATTGCGAGTTCCATGACCGTACTGCAAAATTACAGCAATTGGAACTCCATTTTGAATATTCGAGTTACAGAAATTAATCTTAACTCTTCCGTCTGTCTTTTCTATTTCGTAATACCACGAACCAGCCGTTACGCCGGTTTCCACAGGTGTCGCAGACGACAGGGCTGCCACACCTTCTTGTCCATACTTGTCAAGGTTTGTGGGCCTAGAAGCGTTTTTAGCTCTTTTCAGAAAACGTTCTGTTTTAGAAAAGTCGCCCTTATGTCTGAAACTTATCATGTCATTACACCTTATACGCGCTTAACGAAATCCAGTGAAATCCATCCTGCTCCGGACTTCAACTTACCCCAGCCTTTATTAGAGCCTCTTCCGGAAGATTCAGAAACGATTGTGTATACGCCTTTATCTCTGATCGTTCCAGTTACGCCGTAATTAGTGCCTGCACCTTTGCGAATGTTCAGCGCACTCGCGGTAACTTTTACCTTATAGGCAGTAAAAGTAGAAGAAGTTGTTTTGTCAGCGTCAGCTTTTTCGCTCTTATCAACGGACGCAGTACCAAGTATTTTGTTTACTTCATTCGCTATATAAGAGTGCTTATTGTAGAGATACTCGCCAGGACATTCCTTGTTGGCAAACCATCTATGAACAGTCATATTCTGCTTGTCAATCTGTCCAACGAGAGATTTATCTCCCTTCCACAACAACTTCTTGATACCGTTTCTCTTACAAATATCAGCAACCAATTTAATAAGGGATGCCATAGCCTTATCAGTGACAGCATAAGGATCTGTTGTATCGCTTGCCACTTCAATCGTTACCGCACGATTATCGTTGGCAGCGTTCGAAGAGCACCATGAGCGATCGCCTTCTTCGACATACATACCAATACGTCCGTCAAATCCAATTCCGTAGTTGGATGATGCTTTTCTGGAAGCTTTGGTAAAATTTTCACCGAGTGCTTCAACGGAACACTGACCTACAACACAGTGAATTGTAATGGTGTCGATTTTGTGTTTTCTTGGGCTGGTTTTATTTGGGCTTATTTTGGTGTAATTAACTAATGAGCTGTTACTCATCGTTATCATCCTTTCCTTTTGTTTTAAACTGTCCGATTGCCTGCATTACTTTGTCATATCCGATCATCGCGCACAGCCAACTCATGAAAATCATGGCTATGATATAAACGATGGTCTGCGACGTGAAACCAGAATTTGTTACTATCGTGTAACCGATTCCAATAGCGGCAGAAAGAATCGTAGCGATAATTCCAGCAAGAGTGTTGGAATAATAACCGCGGTTATGTTCGGTAAGAATTTTCTTAACGGCTTCGGTAACAACTCCGGTAAGAGTCGAAGTTACCAGCAGGCCGAGTGTAAAAATTTCGAAATTAATCATATATTTTCCTCCAATTCGATTTCCTCATCCTCGCCTTCGGGATGTACTGCCGGAAAATCTTTTTGAGCTTGCTTTCCTTTGTGATTGGCGATGGCATGCTGAACGGAATTCTTTATCATCCATATTGCACCACCGCAAGACAAAGGTATTGCAACGTTGGTTCCGATCGATGACCACATCGATGTGTCGTAACAATTAACGCCCGATTGACTACTGAGTATCACAGAGCTTATGGTGACGATTGTTGCAATTATAGATTCCCAAACGTTGTCTATGATCCACATGAGAACCATGGCTACGATAAACAAATCGGAAAAATAATTTATAGGCGATTTGTTGAGCTTATCCATAAAATTCAATTTCTTCATGGTAAATCACCCCCTAGTATTTAGCTGCTGTCTACGAGCATCATTTAAAGCCTTATTTCGGCTCATTATTTCTCTTCTTGATCGTTTCTTAGGTGGCGTATTCTTTACATTGCAAACGTCTATCAAAGCAAGAAGTCGATTTAAATGCCATTTCTCATATTCACATGGGATGTTAAGAGATATCATCCAATAGCGAATTAATTCGGCTATAATCGTTTCTCGACCACCAGTAGCCTTTTTATCCTTGGGCATGTTATAGGCGGTCATCGGCGCTTCGATATATTCGTGGATCTCTTTGATGTTTTCCTCGGTGAGTCTAAGGTATGTATCGGGACTCACATTTTGTGTGATCGTCATGCATCGTATATAATCGAGCATCTCTTCGTCTGTTTTCTCTTTCTTTGAGAAAAAGGGCGTACACCATTTGGATTCCCATTTTGAAAGAGAGACGAGAGAATGTTCTAATTGCAAAACTTGATCTTTGGGTGGTACGAATACGCCTTGTTCTTCGTCCCACATTTCAAGACCGGGTATAGTTATTCGAAGCATCTCTCGTGCCCCCTATTATTTTCGATTTATTTCTTTGCAGAAGCTGCAATCTGTTTGCTCATATCGGCAGGAATGATGCCGTTTACGAATTCTGCCGCTTTCTTGTCGTCTTCGGCAAGCTCCATAAAGAGCTGAGAGAACGCCTCGGTCTGAGAGAATGCTATAGAAAGTTCTTTGGACTTGATAAATCTCTTACCGTCATCGCTCTTTACACCGTATGCGTCGAGAATGAGTTCTTCGAAGATCCTGATGATTTCGGGCTGATCCTGAGAAGCAACAATTCTCTGAATCTTTTCGCCGAGACCGCCCTGGGTGCTCATCTGCTTTTTCATAACTTCCGCTTTCGTGAGGTTGAAGTAAAAATCCTCGGTTCTTTCAACGCCATCAAAACCCATGTAAGTAATAGTCTTCTTAATCATTATTTTGTTCTCCTTTCATAGTAAAAAGAGGGACGCCAGCTAGACCTGAATACGTCCCCCAATAAATAGATAGATTTTAGGTTATGCTATAATTATACTGCTGTACCGAAGATTTCAGCAATTTCATCAGGAAGAGGAAGTCTAGCTTCTTCGGATTCGCTACCATAAAGAATGCCTTCGAGCTGCGCGAGCTTAGCTTTATCGCACTTCGTCGAATCGATTGTAACGCAAGCTGTAGGCTTGTGATCCTTTACGGGAACGGGAGTAGTTGTTACTTCCCAAGAGAATGTAATAGCTTCGGGGCTATCGTTGATTGTTGCATAAGCCTTCTCCGAAGGAGCAGCGAGTGCGCCATAGATGAGGTGAAGCTTATAACCGTAGTCATTACCTTCGGTGTCGTTACCGAGAGTAGTTCTGTAGCAAAGACCGAAAGTCTTACGAGCCTGCTGGCCGATTGTTACGCCCTTAGAAAGAGATGCGGAACCATCGCACTCTTCGAATTCTTCGGGGTATGTATATGCTTCGATTGTAGCGCCGAATTCCTCATTGGACATGAGATTGAGGTACTTGATATCGTCAGCATAAAGAGGCGATGCTTCTGCTCCAGAGGGACTCTCTGTAACAGCGGTGAGGCCATTCCAAGCCACGCCCTTTGAATATGTTCCTTCGGCAGAGATAGGATAAAGTACGCCCTGCTTTACACCGGTTTCGTAATAACGTTCACCGGTCTGATCCCATACGAGTTTTGACATAGTATTGTCCTCCTTAATAATATAGTGTAAATACAAAATGATTTAGATTGTCGGCAGTAAATCCGCGATCGAAAGTGCACATCGGAAAATGATTGAGCATTATATCACAAACATTGCTATCGGGGTCCGAATCGATTGCTATAATTTCATACCGAGTAACATAACCGTAAGTTCCATTGTCGGCACGCTTATTAACGATTCCAACCTTTGCGTATCGAATACACGGATACTGCATTTTAATTGACTGAGGGGGTTGAAAATACACCTTTTGTGGTCTAAAGAGCCTAGTTAACTCTTCATGCAATTTGAGCCTGCTAGCCATTGTATACACCCCCAGCAGTCAATATAAGTCTCGGGTGCTGAACTTCGACGTTAGTTATCTTCCATTTAGCACCCATAAACTCAACATATAATATTGCGTGAAAATTATCATAGGCAAACTGATCGGCAACAATACTGATTTCATTTGCGATCACAATATTATCGTTGAGCTGATCGGCAGTCTGAAGTCTACGGCTGTTGCGATTCAAATTACCGAAATAATTTCTTTCAGTTAGTTTGTTTTCCCATACGCCCGGTCTGACTTCGGCTTGTTCGCCATAACCTACTGTCACATAGATTTTTGCCATGATCTTTCACTCCATTTTGAAATGTAAGCGCTTATAAATTAACCGGCAACAACGGGCTCTTCGAGAGCGATAGCCGACTTAATTCTTGTGAGAGCGCCGGAGAGACGAGTTTCGATAAGGTACTTGTTCTGGTTGAAGTCGATATCGAACTGTTCGAATCTTGTGATTTCGCCACCCTTTGTGGAGCCATGCTGATAGTCGGAAAGGTTTACAAAGATGCCGAGAAGCTTCTTAGTTTCGCCTTCCTTAGTTGTTCTGGTAAGACCTTCGAACTGTTCAGCGGTGTGGATTGCCGAAACGTTGAGTGCCTTTGCGAGATCAGCCTTAGAATCGTAAATGCGTCTGCCGTTAAGATCGCGAGCGAGAAGCATTACGTTGAGAAGGTGAGGTGTGCAGTAGAATTCGAGGTTACCGCTGCCCTTATACTGTTCACGAGAATAGAGAGTTGCTGTAACGATTGCTTCTGCATAAATGTAGTTATCGCCGAAGTGAGCACCTGTCTCAGTACCCTGAAGTTCAGCCTTAGCTGCTGCAATGTCAACATCGTAGTGGATGGTGTAGAGTTCATCATCCTTCCAGATAGGACGGATATGTTCTTCGCTGATCTTATCGGGATCGCCGTCTTCACGAAGGTCGCCGACCATTGTAGCAAGAGCAAGGTCCTCATTGAGGTTGTTCTTCATGATGCCATACTGGTATGCAACTACATCGAAATCTGTGATGTCGATGATGTCGTCTCTGTGAAGAGCATCCTTACGATAAACGGTCTGAGGATCGGTTGTACGAGCCATAAGCTTGGGGTTACCGGAGACAGTCTTCTCTTCACCCTTCTTATAACCCTTTGCTCTGATGTCAGCAGCGCGAGCGTCTACCTGACGAGTACGGATACGGCTGATAGGGCTCTTATGAGTCTTTCTCATAACTTCGCCGACCCAAGTCTGATCTCTTTCGATGAGTTCGGGAGCGCCGGGCTTTACATCCTTGTATTCAGGGAAGAGGTAATTGTTGAGATCCTCATCGCTGAAGCCATGCTCGAGTTCGTCGGCATGTTCCTCGGCATAAATTCTTTTGGCAGTCTGGAAGCTGCCGACATTGGGCTGCTTAGCCAATGTGATGATGGATTCCTGATCAGCATGGCTGAGAGCAGTACCCTTCTGTACATCTTCGCGATCGAATGCGTTCTGTTTCATTTCTTTATTTCCTCCTTCAGAATCTTTTTCGCCAGACGAGTCTTCGATTGCCTGGCCGATTACCGCATAAACAGCGTTCTTCTGCTTTTCATTAAGTGTTTCGAAAACTTCGGCAATAGTCTCTTCTTTTTCCTCGGATTCTTCTTTCTTGTCCTCGGACTTTGTAGATTCTTCTGCCTTCTTTTCTTCCTTGGGTTCTTCCTTATCTGCATGGTAGAGACTTACATCTTCACCCGTGTAAATAATAGCTTCCTCCTCGGATTCTTCTCCGTGTACCATCACGGAATCGATAAATGCGCCGGGATTAGCTCCGGCGAGGACAAGACTTACTTCGCGGATAGCACCATGAAGCACGTTTTCGCCCTGCTGTTTAAGCTGGTTTGCATAAATAGACAGATGCTTAATATCGCCGTGCTGAACATAAATCTTGGCTGTGTTACCGAGATCGGTGTCATTAAGCGAGCAGTACGCATAAACGCCTTCTTCTCGGTTTTCAAGCAAAGCATGTCCAACAATACGATACGGATCGGAGTGATCGTGGTTCCAGCAAAGCGGAACTGTCTGTCCATCGCAATGTTTGAATGCGTCTTTACGGATTACTCTACCGTCAGAGCATTTGAGATCATTTTTCGTGGCCCAGCCACTGAAATCATATTTCTCCATTTTGATTTTTTCCTCCTTCTTCGATTTCTTCATTTGGTTCACTGGATTGTTTGCCAACTTCTTCCGCCGGCTGACTTATGTTACTGTTGATCAGCTTATCAGCTTTAGGATCACTAGATGGCTTACGTCCAATGATTTGTCGAACTTCATTCTTGGACAAGATCTCGTTTCTTGTAAACTTATCCGCTATGTTTGCGAGTTCGTTGACTGGAACAAGTCTGAAAGGATCTCTGAAGAATTTGATCGACTGCCCTTGTGTCCGAGCCGTTTGAGACAAGAACTTTCGGTTCATCTCATCGGCTATTGCTGACGAAATTGGTTCGATAGTACGATCGTAGTAGTTACGCATGGTTCTCTCGTCTGCCGTTCCATCCAATATACTTTGAGCGAATCCCAACTGGCTGTATAGCATACTCGTCAAGTATTCTACCTGTTTCATCAGATTGTTTTCGACAGGACGATTCAACTGCGTGATGCGTTCACTACCGTCTGTGTACGCAATACCGAACTTAGATCCAGACAATTGCATTTCAATGTCTTTTCTTCTTTGTTCAGCCTGTTGACGTCTTGCATCGGACTTAATGACATATGGTAACTGGATAATTAAATCTAATTTTCCAGATCCACTCTGTTCGTCAATGGCGTCCAAAAGATTAAGCTTTCTTATTAGACGCTGCATTGTCGAGTTCGGTTCGTTCATTACAGCAAACAGCGGATTTTCGATAATACCAACCGTTTTCTTAAGAACCGAAACATCTTTTTTACGACCGTCTCTTTCGTCGTACGCATAGATTTTTACTCGATTCGGAAACCATTGAGTTATCTTTGCTGTACGCATCGAAAAAATATCGTAAGAGTCTGTAAATCTTGGATCACCGAGTGTGTCCGTGGGAAATATGGCCACTACACCTTCGTCGCACATAGAAACAACGAGGTCGTGAATGAATGCTCTGCCGGTTTGATCGAGATTGGCTTCAAGATTCAAACATCGATTAAGCTTCGAGTCTACGACTTCTTTGAAACGACCTTCTTCGTCAAGTCTACAATGTTGAAACGTATTAGCAGCAACATCGAGTGCTATTCTATTGATAAGTGCGGTGACGATCGACCGTTCTTTACCTCGGGATAGTCTTGGGCGGTCGGGACGATAGTAATAACCTCCCTCTGGAGCCCAGGTACTTTGGGTGGGATCTCGGTTGTTCGCGAATGCGTTCCAGGCTCGTTTAAACCTGGAGCTAATTGAATTTTCCATCTCGAATCTCTCCTTTACTCAAACGCATCTCTGTTAAGCTTGTATGCCACATAAGCATCCATCATTGCTGCAACAGCATCGATTTTCTCTTCGGCACGCTTTTTATACAGTTTTCGGTTTCCATTTGTGTCTTCGATAGCAATACAGTTACCCATCGCGAAACACATTAATTGCTCGTCGAATAACAGCATCTTTTCCTCGGCCAGCTTTTTCAACTCGCCCAAAGGAACCGATTCTGTTTTAGCACCCTGTATTACTTTCTCTATACCAAATGGTCCGTTTTCTCTTTCCCATCGCTCAACAAATTCTCTGGCGTTGTATGGGTCAAATCCGAAACATCTCACATCATAACCGCAGTTAATAATGTGGCTATCCAGATCGTCATATACTTGCATCATGTCCAGCACTGTTCCATCGAGGACTATCAGACTACCTTCATCCATGAACTGATTGTATTTTTCCCTCATTGCTGGGGGAAGTTTTGATAAGGTTAGCGATGTTATGTAATTTCGGGTTTTAATACCGAACGCTCCACCGCGTAACGGAAACATAAATGTAAATGCGCAGAAGTCGTCACCCTGAGAAAGGTCTGCTCCGAGTGCACACGGCATTTCCCAATAATCCCTTCTTCTATGTGGAAGAGTTTCTTCATAAGTAAAGAAATATGTATGACCTTCCATCGGGATTCCGAAACGTTTTGCTAGAATATCATTTCTTGTAGCAGGAGCTTTTTCTGCTCGCTCGACGTCCAACTGGTACGTTTCATATGTTACCGTCTTTCCGAGATTAGGGTTCGCTTTGCGCCACGTTTCCGGATCGGCAACCTCATCGATAGAATCGAGTTTATACCAAAATATAGATGTGTGTGGCGCTGAATATTCGCCTTTGAGTATATCCATTAACTCCATTTTGATTGTATCGCCGCTTCCGTTACGAACAGTACCTTCCGAACTTATGGCGACTATGAGATAGTCATTGTTTTCGGCAGAGCCTTGCTCTTTTGCCGCACCTTGTTCAAGTGCGCCGATAACATCTTCTCTAACATCACCAGAAAGCCATTCGTCGATTGTTGCGACTTTGACTTTTAATCCCTGGAGTTTATCAATACTCATTGGTCTTATCTGAAGTATCGATCCCGTTAGAAAGTTTTCGATGCCCTTTTTGGTGGACGCAAGTTTAACACGATTAGCTTTAGAGCCAGTCGTGTTCTGAAGTGATCCTTCGGTTAAAAACTTGAAGAGAGGTCCTCGGGATCGAGTTATGGAGGTTCTAATCGGGGATAATACTTCCTCGGCTTGCATCATAGTCGGCGCTGTGGTAACCTGATGTGTAGTCGAGGTGTCAACATTTAGAAAGTAACTTTGCAGGCAAGATGCGTACATGGATTTAGCGGCACCTCGAGCTACTATTAGATACTGTTTGTTGATCAGTCTTTTCTTAATTCTCTTGGTGACATATCGTCCACCATGATTATCCGGAGACGGTTCGTAAACGCTTCTTTCTACAAAGTAATACCAACCGAATATTTGCTCTGCCCATAATTTAAACGAATCGAGCAAACGTAAATCTTCTCCGTTAGTAAGAGTGAGTTCATTTTCACAATAAGCTATGAAACCATTAATCGCCTCATCGTCATACCAGACTCCCGGATTGGCAATAAGCGCGTCAATTCGATTCATTTCCATTGAGATTTCTTCACAAACAGGTATCTCTCCTCGAAGTACAGCTTCTTTGAATTTACCGTAATATATTGGGGTGGCAGTATTAGATAGAGCCATGATTAATCATCATCCCTATCTTTCGGAGCGCCGAGTAAGCCGGAGACATAAGATTGACCGAGAGATAAAGTCTGTTTGGAGGGACCGCTAGTGTAGCTGGAAACCGGGGATGAAAGTAACGAAGGATTATCATGTACGAACGAGGTACCTCTGTCGGTTGATTGTTTGTAATTAATTCGAGTCCAACCATCGCTCTGACTTTTCTTTGAGGATCTGGAAGGCCCATCGATTATTTCGTCTCCGTCATTAAGAGTTACATACTCTCGCTCGACTTTCTTTTCCTTCTTTGCTTCTTCCTTTGCCGATTGTTTTTCGGCTTTTTTGGCTTCCTTAGCCGCTTTCTTTTCGGCTTTATCGGATTCTTTTTTAGCATCGCGCTCGGCTTGCTCTTTTGCCGTCTTATCGGCTGCTTCCTGCTTACGTTTCTTATATGAGTCGACTTCTTTTTTGTTACCATCAGCAATATTAGTCTGAATCTTAGGTAATACTTTGCCGTCGCCATTAAGAGAGTTGTAAACGTTAGCAAACATGTTCCAGGCTTTTGCGCCCTTTACGGCATATTCGGTTACATCCCCAATGGTATTAAACACCTTATCAGCTCGCTGTTTTCCGGCTGATACCTGCTCTGATTTAAGCTTGTTGATGTTGTTTTCCCATTGAATTCGGTTGTAAACTTGCTGCATCTCTTGCTGGGTGAGTTGTCCTTTGATACTGAGAACTTCGTCGGCTGTTCCTTCGCGAATTATTCGATCTCTCTTTTCGGCAGCATCTTCCTGCTTTTTCTTTTCGTCGAGTTTCTTGGCTTCTTCCTCGTCGGCTTTGGTTTTCTCCTTGCTGGATGAAAGTTTTCCTTTCAGACGAAGTTTTTCGGCAGCCATCTGACCTTTGAATTTTAACTTCTCGATGGTGAGATTATTTTTAGCTTTTTCGGCTGCCAATTTCTCTTTGTTCTTGGATTTTTCAGCCTCGAGCTTTTCTTCGCTTCGCCTTTTCCTCTTACCAAGAGGAGTCAAGCTTCCATCTTTGTTTTGAAATCGGCGAATGCCCCAGCGCATACCTTTAGTTCCATGATGGGATAAACTATTGTTCTCCATTTTGAATTTTCCTCCTCTCAAACGGATTGCTCTGGATCTACAGCTACATTAAGCCGGAATTCGAATTCGGTAATCATTCGATTGATCGATTCCATGACAGCACCACTTGTAGGAGGATCAAACAGAAGTTTGACTCTGAGGTGAATGTATGATTTAACCAATTCCAACTTGGTTGTATCTTCGATAAAGTCAGTCCAACTAGAAGTTTTATCCTCGATACGGAAACCTTCAGGGGGACCAACGCCCAATTGAGTCAGAATCATGAACACAGAATTGATGTGCATGATTATGTCTGGGTCGAAGTGCTCATCCTCTTCTACGATATCGAGCATTTTCTTGATCGATGTCAGTATACTCTCCATAAATACCTCCTTTTTAGTTTGATCGCCACGGGCAAGTATCGTTTTTAGTTCGAACTATGGGATTTCTGATTAGTAAGTTCGTGTTGCCATAGTGAATAGCATTATGTGTGTTGTGCGTGGTTGTAATCAGATAATCAGGGTTCAATAAAAACTCACTTTCTCTCTCGAGATCCTTTATCGTGATTGGATTCATGTGATGGACTAAAACTCGACTATGAATTTCATACCCATCAACACCTAAATCGCAACCATTGTCTCTAACGATTACAAAATCTCTGATAGACTTCCATTCGTGAGATCGTTGGTAAAAGATCTGGTTTAAATATCTGTCAAACCCAAATGTGGATTCTCCAACAGCACCGTCGAGTCGCAAATATTCAAAGCGCTCTTCAAAAGTTGGTAGTGACATTAATTCGGAATATGTTCTAATCTTCATCTTCCGAACCGCCATTACCTGTGTATTTGCGCATTGCTCTGATTGCGTCCTCATAGAGTTCAGCTCTACTTTCCTGAGCATCAATCTGTTTTCTTTTTGTAACAATAAGATTGCGCTGCTCTCGTAAGATTTCCCTTTCGAGCTTCTCTTTCTGAGTGCCCAATTTCAAGTAATGCGTTATTACCTGAGAAGAGGCAGTGCCTTCCTGCAACTGTTTTTCAGCGAGGTCGACCGCCAGAGAGATTAACTGCTGCTCTCTGGATTCAGGCGTCAAAGCCGGTCTGATTTTCTTGGGACTTTTAGTGCTGTTTGTAGTAACTTTTGCCATCTTTACTGCCTCCTTTCATGCAGTTCTGCTGACATTTGCCATAGTTTACCAACGGTTTCAGATAGCATTTCAAGACATCTATAAAGCCGAAGCGCTGCCTATCACACTTGAAAGGAGAGGGAAAATGGCAAACAACAATTTATGAGGTTAAGGGAAACGTTGACTATTTTTACCGGCAAACGTATCGGACCTTATAGATGCCTGGAAATACTATCTGAATGTTGGTGTTTATTATTACATTACTTCGTTGTTTTCGGTTCCGAAGATGTAATTTTCGTCTACTTCGCTTCTAGGTACTGCGACCCAGGAGAATCGATCGAAGTTAAAGTTTGTAGGAAGATACGCGATGGTAAAATAATGAATCACAGGAATTTCGTTTCCGGTCTCCGGATCGATGTCATAATTCTCGTCATTTGTGTCATACATCACATACCCTTCCTTGGGGGTTATACGATATCCGCTATGTACGCCGTCTCTATATCTGCGAAAAACGTCGATGTTCGGATAAGAGATATCAGTTGCGAGTTCTTCTGTCCATACTGCCATTATGCCAACGTCCATCCTTTCTCTTGTGCTATGAGTTTTTCATCGTCTGTTAATTTTTCCAAATTTGCAGAACCGAGGGTTACTTTCCACGTGGTCGAGGTGTCTGAGGTTTTGTCCGCAAGAGCGTTTATTATACCCATGAGACTAACGTGGGAAAGAAGCGGGCTGGTAGAGACGTCGAATCCATTTATCTTTATAGTGCCATCTAACTTTAAGTTAACGAGTTTATTGCAGTTCTGGAATGTTCCGGCAAACGATTTGGCGTTATCAACGCATAGCAATGGAATTGTAGGGAGGATATTACATCCAAAAAACATATAATCAAAATATTGACCGTTTTTTGTGTTAAACGGTGGGACCGTTGTGAGTTTAACGCAAAGATTGAACGTTCTTTGGAAACTAGTTCCTTTACTAAAGTCGAGTTCTGGTATCGATGTGAGAGCACCACAATCGTGAAACATATGTGAAAAATTGGTTCCATTACTAGTGTTGAACCGCGGAATAGTGGTTATGCTCCAACAGGACCAGAACATGTATGTAAAATCAGTCCCGTTGCTGGTGTTGAAAAGGGGAATCGTGTCTCTATTTCGCTTACAGCTATGGAAAAAACTGTTAAAGCTGGTTCCGTTGATAGTATCGTCAAAATCCATCGAATCCACTATTGGTGCTCTAGCGTTGTTAACATTAAAATTTGAGAAATCAGTACACTCTCTTAATGCGGCCGACAGAGTCTTAGCCGAACCCCCTCCGGCTCCGTAACGACGACTAAGAGCAGATTTAGCTTCGTCAACAAATAAATCCTTAAACCAACTCATAATACTTCATCCTCTTTCATTATTCTTTCGTATTCTTCTATCGGTATTTCATACCAATTCTCGGCGCTGTCTAAAGAACCCAATGCGATTCTATAGCCGTACGCCGAGCCATTAGTAAGAATCATGCCTTCGGGAGCTGTAATAGTTTTTATTTCCATATTATCACCTCTTAAGTCGTTACCGTCCAACCTTTATCGGTTGCAATCTGAAGTACATCTTCGGGGATGCCAGTGGTCGCAGCGGGGGAATTAGTTAAAGTGATGGTGCGAGCTGTTCCAGAAGGTACGATGTTGGGCAAGGTATAGAAAAATTCTCTTACGCCATCAACGTTCAAGCTACAAGGATTTAGGTTGATGTCATCCGGAAAACTTGTTAGATTTTCGCCACCAACAAACAAAAGCTTTTTTAAGTTATTACAAGTTGCTCTAAAAGGATTTACCCATTGTGTCAATTCGCTAATATCAAGTGTTATTTCTTCCAAGTTTCTACACTCTCGGAAACATTCCCAATACATTGTATTTTTAAATGGTTGATTAAATATTTTTAAAATAACTGAGTTTTTTCCAGCACCACCACTACCAGTAAAATGCCCCTCTGATTTTTGTGTATATTTTGCGTGTCCTAAATTTGGATAATCGTTAGTTGGAGGACATACTTCCATATAGTGATAATGACATCTATCAGAACCAAACCCAAACTGAAAATAATTATCTCTAAAAAAACAATTATTAAGTATTTCTTTTACTTCTATATTTTCTCTGTTATAACCAATTCTAAAAGCAAGTTGATTAAATGTCATTTTGATTATTATTTGACGTCTGCCGTTTGATAGTTGATATTTTCCCCACTCGTCATAATTAAACACTTTGGTGTAATATGTGTTTAATGTAGCACCGCCGCCAGCGAATATATCTTGCCCATATTCGGCATCAGCTACAAAAACCCCGTCTTTACAACTTCCAAATTCTACCGTTGCTTCTCCATCGTGCCTTGCTAGTATATCAAATATGTTGTCTCCGTAAGGCAGAATATCGAACAAGAAATACATAGTGTTTGCATCTAACTTATCATAATCAGGCATCCTCAACCATTCGATCGGACGTGTGCCTTGGTAAATTTCTCTTCTATCGACCGTGACGCCGTTGGTTTCTCCACCCTCTCCACCGTCAGAATGTAAACTAAGAGCGGATTTAGCTTCGTCGATAAACAGATCCTTAAACCAACTCATAGAAACACCTCCTTTTAAATTGTTTTTCAAATATAAACCCCCGGGGAATTTTTGGAGAGGCCGGCGATTTGGGTAGGGGGTGTGATTTTCGAGACCCCCCCCCTATACCTTTTGACCTCTCTCAATCATCTCGGGAGCGTGTTGTGTGTAAAATATTAATTGTATGAAGTTGTTCTTTTGATTTTTTTATAAATTGCTGCGTCATCGAAGTAAAGTATTTCATCAATTGCTCTTTCAATCTCATCGTCAACTTCTTTTTGTGACATTCCTTCTGAAAGCTGAGCGATTCGAGCAAGCAAAGAACAAGTATTATAACCTTTTTCGATATCGAATAAGAACCATTGTTCGAACTGTTCGAAGTAATCGTACGGATTGTCGAACGTTGTCAACATATAGTCGTAACGCATATCTTCTGGCATTGCTAAATCACTCCTTTATGTATTTTGCTACTACTGAAGGCGAAAGATTAAGAGCTTCAGCAATCTCTGATAAACTATGATTTGAATTACTCATTGCTTTTATTCTATTTACTTTTGTTGTTGGTAATTTATTATTTGATCGAGGAGTTGCTCGTTCTCTAAGATTGTCAACATCAGTATTGTTTAGAATGTCTTTGAGTTTCTTCTCACTAATTGCGCCAGCTTGAATGGCTTCCCATTCGCGATCTGTTATCTTTATAGATCTTTCTTTTCTAGAAACCTGACCAACTTCGCTTCTCGCCTTGTTCAATGCTTGCTGACCTATCTTTTTTGCATCTTCCTTTTTCATGTTTGGATCTGCTTTCTTTTTAGATTGAAGTTCGGCATTGGCTCTTCGTTGAGCTTCTCTTTCACGAGTGGCATTGAGTAATGACACATTTAATTTAGCATCCAAAGAACTTACTTCTTTTGCATATGTCTTTTTAGCAGATGAAGAATATTCTATCTTTCCAGTAGAAGCTATCTCCATACGAGCTCTATTTGCCAGTGATTTCATATCATTAGCATAATCGGCATATACAATTTCTTTTGGGTGTTTGAAATTGGATACAAGATCATAAGCATCGTCGGCTTCACCCATTTTAGTACTCTTCTGGGTTCTCATTTTTGTTGTGCTAACAACCTCGCCGGTACGCTTATTAGTTTTAGTTACCGTATAATACAGATCGTCTGCTGTTTTGTATATTAACGAGCCCTCGGGTTTGGTGGGATCATACCACTCTTTACCCTTTATGTTTACTTTGGGAGTGCCTTGTCTTTTTGCCACGGATGTCTCACCCTTGGCTCTAGACAGTATCGTGGCTGCTCCACCAGTAGTCTTACCCTGATACTTCTTATGTAATGCAGCTATATTATTATCGATCTCACTCTGCTTATAGTCCAGGCGGTGCTTTTCTGCATCGATAACTACCATGCTATGCTTTACCGCACGGGCCAACTCGTCTGGGCCAGCGCCAGCCAATGTCATATCGGTTATGAGGTTGGATATGACTCCCATCTGAGTACCGGTATTTTTCATGTATTTCATACCGGGTCTTTCAGGATAAGCAAGCTTGGGGTCAAAACCTTCAAGACCTTTAAGAGGGGGTGTTGAAGTAATCTTGACTCTTCCTTTCGAATCGTGTGTCGGAATACACATAACTGTATCGCCGTCAAAGTCTGCGCCAGACAATCTTTCCGCGACCTTGCTATTTATTCCAACAGCGTCTGTTACATCAGAGCCTAAAAGCTTTTTAGCAAGAGCGTTTTTATTATTGACTGTAAGTATCGGTATTTCGAATGTGCCACCATGAGGATAACGAACAAGAGCAAGCTTATCGCCATTCTTATAGTTAGGAGCATACACTTCTGTCTCTTTTAAAGAATTAACAGGTATGATTACGTGATACTTCTGTCCTGGTAACGCTGCTGCTTGAAGATGAACGGCTGCTGCATCGCACTCATCAGCAAACTTCTGCAACAAGTGTTTCTTTACCGTTGGATTAGTAAGCGAGCATATGTCATTATACTCGTCAAGCTTATTGGCTTTGGCGAGATTGAGCTGCTTTTTTATGAGATTAATATTCTGTTTGCCAAGAAACTGAGAAGGCAACGCATCTTTCCATTCGGACCAATCGCCTTCGTCGGCTCTCTTATTAATAAGAGACAGTTGTTTCTTGCCGTCTTTGTCTGTGTAATAACTTTGTCCGTTTGCTTTGATCAATGATCCGAACGGATTATCAGGATCGCCTTTTATGTTCTTTAATACGGTGTTGCTCTTATCTCCTAACGCGGGAGTTCCAATTTTCTTGTTGGTATTGAACACCATATCAACGCCTGGCGGCATATCGTCAGAATATACAGCCATACCTTTCACATAATGGGTACCATCAACCAGTATGCGGACCTGTGCATAACGAGATTCACCCAAAGACAAATCGTCAACGCCTCTTCGAATCTCGACGATACCATCTTTTTCGATACCGCCTTCTTCGGCATAACGAATCATGAGTCGCTTCGAATCCATGCTTTTGGGATATACAAATTTGTCAAATGTTTCTCCACCGTCATGCGATACATAATCATCTTCGTTGAGAGGATGGATCTTATCATAATTATAAATCTCTTTATGCTGCGTTCCTTTGGGACATATAACCATCTGATTGGTCTGTTGTCCGGGATTATTGATCTGCGGTATTCCACCGGGATACATAGGATAGCCTTCTCTTTCAAGAATATAAAGAGCTTCTTTAAGTTTCTCCTTGGAAATACCGAGCTCTCGCTCAACCCCTACGCCAACGTCAATCATACCTTTTGTTTCGATCTGATTTCTGATAAAGTCGGCGGTCTTCATTGCTTGCTGCATACGAGCTTCGGAATTCTCATTGAGAAGAGAACGAACTGTGGATTCCGGTAAACCCATTTGTCTACCAATCTCGGTCGGGCCAAGACCATCCTGTGTGAGTGACTTGGCTCTTGCAACATCGAGCATTCTTCGCTCGTCTTTTGCCAAACTACATTCTGTTCTGAACTGCGTTGTGCTCAGGCCCATAGATTTAGCAATTGCTGTGTCTCCAGTCCAAGTCTTTCCGTTCTCATCCGTAAATGTAAAACCTTGTTTTCTGAGTTCATCAACTCTTCCAAGAAAATCAGTACCATGCTGATAGGGGTCGTCTCCACTGCCCCAAGGATATCTTCCAGAACGTCTAGGCATTCCGATGTGCATCAGCTCTTCGTCTTTTGAATAATCGTTCAACTCTGGATAAGGGCACATGAGATCAAACCTCCTCGCTGTCTATTTTCTCTAGTAGTTTGTTAAGATGAACTATTTTGTCCATGATCGGAACAATATCTTCGACTGTCGGTTCATGGTATATGATTGTGTCATTCTGATAGATTCTTAATTCGATCTGAATATCAGCAGGATTCACTCTGTATTCCAAACAAAAAAGAGCAGCATATACTTCAAGCTGCTCCATGTGGACTGGCGTTTTACCTGTTTTCAAATCGTGTATTCTAAGAACGTTTCTTTTAAACGATATAGCATCGGCGGTTCCGAAGAATCTGTCAGAATAATATAAAACAACCTCGGTATCCATTCCATAACCAATCGCATCATTGACATACGCATAGATTGTTTTGTTGGACCTTGGTTGTTTGATTCGTAAGTCTATTGTGTCTTTAGCCCATTGATGGAGTCTGGTTCCCATCTCGGCCGCTTTTTTGTTTCTGTATGTTTCCATTACTTTATCGTCGTCATATCTCAACCAGTGAGATTGACTAGCACTAAATGGTGCATGCAGACCTTCAAGATTAAAGTGTTTATTAAACCTCATAAATATAAACTCTCCTTTAGTCTCTGTTATCTATTGAATACTTGCTGAAGCTCACGCAACACGTTTTCTTTATTTTCCGGAGATACGAATCTCGAGAAAGACATGTTGTTCATTTTGTCAACATAGTATTCTTGATTAGGCTGTCTTTTAGCGCCCTTAGTTCTTTTGCATTCGAGCGAGGCCCACTTATCTTTGAATAAAACAAGTAAGTCGGGAATGCCCTGGACTTGATCCATTTTAAAAGTCATGCAACCTGGAAACAAATTTTCCAAATCTTTAATGAGTTTGTCCTGGAAACCACTTTCCAATCTCGAACTCCTTGCCATAAGTTAAGTCTCCTTTCAAAAGCACTAAAACTTAAGAGAGGATGCCATTGTTCAAAAATGGCGCTTTTACCTCTTCCTCTCATAAAAGGGCTTGTTTTTTTCGCGAATTTTAAATTTGTAAGAAAATATAAATTTGCATGTAAATTTGTACTAAAAATACGTCCCTGGCCAAATGGCCAACTTTTTTTGCTATTCTTTATTATTTATTAATTTTTTTATCACAATTAAATTAAGAAAAAAAGTGGGAAAGTGGCCAGAACCCTCGACAAAGCCCTATAAATGGGGATTTTTGCTGGCCACTTTTGTTTTTAAAAGTGGGCAGAAAGTGGCCAAATGGCCAGAAATTTGACCGTTTTTCATCAAATCGCAACATCATTTTTCATCAAAATTTTTTAAAAAGTGGCCACCACCCGGTTTTTGCCCACTTTTGCGACACGAAAATGGCCACGAATTTTGCAAGTCGAAGAGGGCTGGTAAACACCAAACCCTCCCGTTTTTATCATAATTTATGCATAATTTAATTCGCTGCTTTTTCTCAAAACGCTCGCTGCATATTCGCTCAAAACGCCAGCGGAAGTCTTTCGATTGGCATACGCGGGACCACCGTTATAAGCCATCAAGGCCCATTCAATAGACTTACCATCACTAACAAGTTCCGCCAAAAAGTCAACCCCAACGGTGACGTTCTGATATGGATCGAGCAAATCAGTACAACCGAGTTTAACCATTCTATCGCTATGCCATCTAGGTTGAATCTGCATAAGACCAAACGAGTTACCGCCATCACCAACGATATCTGCGTTGAATTTAGACTCTTGGTCGATCATCGCAAACACTATCGCCGGATCAAGATCTCGTTCTGCACAAAGCATGAAAATATGATTCTGTAAATCTTGTTCAAGCGGAACATCGAATCTCACATAGCCAACCTCGGGTTCAACCGAAGCCACCTCTACTGGTTCCTCGACGATCGGTTCTTCGGAAATATCAACGGTCTCTTCTACAAATACTTCCTCCGATTCTGGTTCAACAACCGAATATTTTTTGTACAGACTCGACTGGTTTTTCCAAATATAAACCGCTGCAAGTAAAAGCAATAATGCCAGGGAACAAAGCAGAAACAGCATCCATTTATCACGACGTTTTTCCTCGAGTTCTTTATTGCGCTTCTCGGTTACCATTTTGTAATAAGGACAATTCTCATGACGCTTGTCGTTCAAACACTCATTATGTAATGCCTCATTGAACCTACACAATTCCATGTTACAATAAATCTTCATATGTATTACCTCATGAAATATAAACTTAATAATTTTTGTTTTTTCTACGTTGCTTTGCGTACCAATCCGCTATGTTTTGCATTTTGGTACCGTGCAAATAACGATCAAACTCGGTTGATTTGTTGTACTGATCTTTTTCCTTGGCGTGGTCCACTCGCCACTTCGCATATCGTTCGCATTTAGCGTGACATCCTACTACGCGATCCTTACAGTCTTTGCATGGTGGTGTCATGTGTCGTTCTCCTTTTTTCAATATCCATAAGTACCGTTAATACTGTCGTCATCCTCGATCCATGATTTGACAGGGTAGAAAGTTGCTTCATCTTCGGAATTTCTGACGATCACAGTTTCGATACCGGCGTTGATGATGAGACGCTTGCACATTTGACAGCTGCATGAATCGGATACTAGTTCTCCACTTTTCGCGTCGATTCCACAAAGATATAATGTAGAACCAATCATCTGATCTCTAGAAGCAGATATAATAGCGTTCGCCTCAGCGTGAACAGAGCGACACATCTCGTATCGTTCGCCGCGTGGAATATTCAGCTTGTCGCGCATGCAGAAGCAAATATCAGTGCAATTCTCTCTTCCGCGTGGTGCTCCGTTATAACCAGTAGCAATTACGACATCATTTTTTACGATAATCGCTCCGTATTTTTTACGAAGGCATGTGGACCTGGTCGCCACTGTACGTGCAATATCGAGATAATATTTAACTTTAGTTATTCGTTCCATCACTTTTCGTTTTTCATAATACTCAGCTCTCTCCTCTTCGCTGCGCCACGGTTCTGCCATTCAATCACCGCCTTTCAGTAATTCGGGGTTATCGTGGATATTACCGACGATTTCGCAAAGGTGACTTTCCGCCAAGCCGATTTCGCCTAATATCGAAAAGCCATAAACATCGTTGCAGCAACCGCAATTCCATTCTTCGCTTCTGACCTCACCAAAACTTTTGCGACCTTTATACGCACTTGTGTAGCAAAGAATATCACCCTCAAAAATTTTCTTGCCGTTCTTGTCGGTAAGTCCCGTGTACTGTCCTACGGTTTCGGGAATGACAATTGCATTATCGTAGTAGTCGGAATGAAATTCGCCAGTGTATAGGATATGATAGCGATCAACTGAATCTCCATAATGTTCGGTTTGATGAACGAGACTACCTTCGACCCACTCGCCGTTATCAATTCGTTTTCCCCTAAACAAAATCTCACGCATCAGATTCACCTCACAAATCCCTGAATAATTTGAACATATTGCAGAAAAACCGAACCGCCCAACACATGGAAAACAGGGAAAAGCAAATCCAATATGCGGCACCTGCTTTTATCGTTGCGCCAATTATGGCAAATAGAACTATGCTCATGTTTGTTCACCTCTTGCTTTATTACCTTCGTGGTTTTCGTCATATTTTGAGCCGCCTTTGAGATACTGTTTGCCCTCATCCGTCTTGCACCATTCTGTATATTCCTTTAATAATTTATCGGTCAATACTTCGGTGTGCCCGAACATTAACGGAGCAACTAAACCTCTGTGATATGTAAAAAGCCAAACTTCAAAACTCTGTGTCATTTTAACCATTGACAACACCTTCTTCCATGAGTTCCTTGTAAGAAATACCGCCAGCAAGTCCAACAGATTTGTCACTGTCTGTCGGCGTGTAATGAGCATTTTTGAAAGCCGGATACATGAATTCGATCATCGCAAAATTTGCAACATCAATTAAATATTCGGTGTTATGCGTTTTCTCGTACGCTTCGAGTCGTTCGGCTATACACTTATACGCTTGTGCTAGTTCGGGATAAGTCTTACTCATCCATCCGTATTTATAATGCGATGTTTCAATAGCGTTTTTCATCTTGTTTACAAACGCTTCTGAAAAATCTCTTTTGAGGATTTCGTCTCTTGTTGCCATCACTCCACCTTCCTTTCTCCGTAACTGCAAAAGTGTTCGTACGGCATATTTATTCCGATTTTTTTGCACCATCCAACACGTTCTTCGTGTTTTCTAGGATAGTAACACTTACAATCCTTACACCTCACCACTCCCACAACATCTGCGGTAGGTAATGTTTCCGCATAACTCAATGCGCCTTTAAGTCCGAGAACAGTGCCATAGGTAATAGGTTGAGTAGCTACATCGGGATTTTCGCATTCTTCGATTAAGTCTTTAATATGCTCTATAAAGTTGTCCGCATCAATATACCTTGCCATTCAATCACCGCCTTTAAGTAATTCCGCCAAGCTTACGGGTTCGTAATTACGCACATCACAGCCGACGTTAAATGCGTTGTCGCCCAATTCGAGCAACAGGGGGTGATGTCCGTCTGTATTACTGTGAACATGTCCATAAAAATGCAACGATCCGTGATGCTGCCTGTCCCAAACAGCAACGGGATAATGGAACAAGCAAATAACGGTATCTCCATCCTTAATGGTCGCATAATCCTTGATCCATTCGAACTTTGATCGGTCAAAGACCTTGTCGTTCAAGAAATAACTATCGTGATTTCCTTTAATCAAGTACTTACGACCGTTCAATCTGTCCAAAAGATTGTTAGCTTTCTCGCCTTTACAGAAACCAAAGTCGCCAACAATATAAACTTCATCGCCTTTTTTAACTTTGTCATTCCACTTTTTGATCAGATATTCATCCATTTCCTCAACGTCCGTAAACGGTCTGTTTTCGTACTTAATAATATTAGAATGTCCAAAATGTAAATCACTAGTGTAATATTTCAATTCAATCACCTCTTTCTTTTGTGCGTGTGTTCCACACTCTCTTTGCTCCCCACGGTGTTAGACAAGCCTCACTCGTTTTTGCCTTAATAAAGCCACATTCGGAGCATTGATAAACGAAAAGGTTTCTATTATCTCCTACTTTTATCAATTTTGCTTTGCCCTCGCAAATAGGACAAGGCTTCAATTCACCCATCACACCTCACCGCCTTTGTAATTTGGTTTGATTTTAGCGTAAATGTCACAGTATGTATCATCGAAAAAATCATCAACTTTTTCGAGAAACCACGGCTCTTTTTCTAAGTTGTAACCGCCGTAATGAGACCAATTTTCACCACCTATGCGAGCGTGAATATAAAGCACATCTTCTCGCCCTACATATTTGTTGAAAGTTTGGAGATTCTTCCAAACAGCTATTCTTGCTTTTTTTAGAGCATATTTTATCGCTTTTCGATTTTTGCCGTGAATCAAGCTCCATTTTATTCCGATTACTTTGCGGTACGAATACATCTCACCTTCGTCATCAACTTCTTCGATTGTTTTGTAAATGAGATATTTCTTTTTAAGCCAATCAGTTTTGCCTGAATACTCGTGCCAACAACTGTTAGGGCTAAATCTCGGAATTGAGGTAATCGCATCTTCATACACAGTTGCTTCTTGTTCTTTAATTGCTTCTTCGATTTGCTCTTCCGAGATGATCCGTTCCTCGCTCATCAACCTATAACCTCTAAGGCGAGGAATTTCAATTCCATTCTCTTTTGCGACGCTTTCGAGAGCGTCAATTTTTGCGTATGCGCCCAAATCCATCACTCACGACCTCCTCACTCAACGATGGGTAAAGTCATGTAAATATCAGCGGGAACGTTATTTCTCCATACGTATTTATTTTTGAGAATATAATTGTTATAGGTAGAAGCCGTTTTGTTTGCCCTCATCTTTGCCTGCGATCCCCAACTACGTTCTTCTTCGCTTTCGGAATCCTTGTACTGCTCGTATGTAAGCTTATCACTTTCGTATGAAGCAATCATGGAACGACAGGTATTTTCGACTTCTCTCAAAGTCTCGTAATTAGTATTGTCGTCAGCAACCTGAACTGCATGAAACCAGTTATTCCACATTGCTTTGCCCTGAGGAGTTGCGTTAAAGTAAATAGGGAGTCCGATAACCAGAATAAGAACAACGACTACAAAAATACAAATGAATACCCTCATTAGCCAAGCACCTCCATTTTCAAAATAGAATCGCCGATTTCGAAGGGGATATCAGAGTAAAGATATGTGCCGGTCCACTCGACATATTTACCGTCGGGTGTAAAGAAGAAAATACCAGCATCGTTTTCGCCATAAGAACCATCAACGTCGGCCAATTCTATGGTTTTAACGCCGCCGTTTGATACATACTCGTCTACCGCGCTAGGAGTGAGGAACGAATTAAGACTTGAAACTTTACCATCCACTATAAACTTCCCAACTGTCGCACCATTATCTGTAAACAGTACAATATATCCAAGCGGCTTCTCAACCGCACAGGGCAGCATGTTAGCCTTTTCTCTCTGTCCGTTTACCCAGTATGTACGACGAATGAGATTGTATCTTTCCAACGAATAATTAATATCGGTAGGAGTCTGCTGTGACGAAGCTAAATTATCGGTTACCTGCTTCTGTCTATCAATATCCATGTTAGTTTCGGATACAACATCACAGCTAGCGAGACAAAGCGCGAATATAACGGTTATAATTGCAATAAATCTTTTCATTTTATAAATCCTCTCAATTTTTATTATTTTGTTTCTTTGGCGTACTCATTCAACTCGGGCTTATGCTTGCATGTCCAAATGCAACAAAGGATGTTCCACACGAACGCTCTGTCATGCGGCTCATCCTTATCGCCTCTTAAATATTTAAGGTAATGTCTGATTGCGGAATCGATGTAACACTTAACGGGTATACCCTTCCGCCAGTTATCCTCGCCGTACTTCTTCGCACCTTCTTCAAAGTGCTTGGCGACTTCGAGGAGCATATCGGACCAAGCTTCATATCTATCGAATTCAAGTAATACCCGTTGTAAGTGGCAGACCTGACCGTCGTTCTGAAAAGCATACACTTCATGGAATATACGATTAGCCTCTTCATCGCCGTCGTCTTCTACAAGTGTTGCATATATTTCTGCAATTACATCCAAAGGCAGCAAATCACACCGTCCTTTGCCTTCTCTCATGTCTCTGACGGCCCCTGAAGCGAATTCAGTACGATCGCCGCTGTCGAGAATATGCGGAGTGGTGGATTCTTCCGACTTGTCAGTGAATTCTAAACGATCATCGCTAGTTAGAAAACCAACCGATTTTTCAGTCCCAGGAATTTCACGGTCCCAGCATTTAAAACAGTTATAACCTACAATGCAAGAATCCGGGGGTGGTAGGTAACCGTAGTCGCTAGGACATCCGTCGCAGCCAGCCACATAAGTAAGATCGACTTTATCCGGATGTTCAATTTTAAGTTTTTCTCTACAGGTCATACCGATGCCTCCTTACTTCATAGCCGAATTCATAGAAGTAAGAACCAACTCGAATGCTCTTTCTTCGGAGAATCCGACGTCCACGTAAGAATCGAACAGTGCTTTTATCTCCATAGCACCTTTGTCGTACTTAGACTTATTCTCGATTCGTTCGATCTGCTCCTTAAGATTCTTAATCTCGTCAAGCAAGTCCTGCTTAGTCTTTTTCATTTCTGTTTCTCCTTTCAATTTTTCAGTTCCTGGGATTACGCGGTCCCAACAGTGTTCACAACTAAGGCGTCTACTATCGCAAGCATGTGTGTGATATCCATAATCATTAGGGCATCCAAAGCATCCACCCTCATATGTATCATTAACATGCTCCGGATATTCAATTTTAAGTTTTTCTCTACAGGTCATCCTCAGCCCTCCTTAACGCCGTACGAACCCTCTCTCAAAGTGATAATATCGCTATGCGGAAGTGTCTCGATCCACTCACAGAAGGTGTGCCATTCATCGAGCTTATGGTCCTTACGCCATCTATAAATGTTAGCCAGGACTTCGTAGTTGAGTTTCACGGTGCGCTTCTGGTTGTACGAGCTGGGGAGAAGCTGAATCATCTGCCACCACTCGTTTTTAGCGCCCCTATCTCCTTCGAGAGTGTTGAGCGATTTAAGGTAATTGTGAGAATTTCTATGCTCGTTCAAAATATCAATGGTTTCCAGAAGATGTCCATAATTATTAAGATTGAGATGCTCACACGAGAAATCTTCAACCGTAAATTCCTTCTTGGCGATCGTGTGCATGGTTGAGCAAGAGTTTGCAACGGTACCGACCTTGTATGTATCGAATTCCTTCCACCAATACAAAGGCGCAGTAATATCAACATAAACGTCGATCATTCTCCTGTACTTAGCGTGAACAGGACCGCCGTTTGCGAGCTTAAGCATGAGCTCCTTGTCGGCATCTCCGACGAAGTACTCAAATTCAGCAGTGTTGAGTGACTGTGGATTCTCGATATGAGTGGCGTAGCTGTCGCTCTTTTCATGACTGTCCCATGGGTTTCTCATACCTCTGATTGCGTGTTCGAGGCCACATACCTCGTAGTTTTCAAGTTTAATCATTTTTCTTCTCCTTTTTAAATATAAATATTAAAAACACCGTCTTTGATACGGTAAATTTTTTGGGTGGATTCTGATGTAATTGTAGGGATTATAAAGTGGGGTTTTAATTTTCATACGAGCCATGCCGTACTGTTTTGGGGTTAATAGTTCTTCGTAGAAGTAATAAGCATCCTTGAAAATATCAACGAACTCGTCCATCGCTTTTTGAAATGCTCCGAAAAGATCGTTCATGGCATCTGTAGCATCAATCATTTGTTTCCCTCGTCAAATATCTAATGGCTGCGTAATAGCCATTCTGAAACCCTTGGTCATACCCTTTTTGATACTGCTTACGATCGTATCTCAAAGCTCTCATTAGTTCATCCTTGTCGACGTCAAAACCAACATTCTTAACCGCTTTGTATACACCGTCTTCCACACGTATCTGCATTTCGGTTTCAAGAACGGTTATTGGTGATACGTAAGACGATTTAGCAATGTCTTCACTGCAAAACGCTTTAATGGTTTCCATCATTTATTCCTCCCAAATTCTTTTATTAATAAATTATCAAAATAGTATAATACGTCCGCCTCGTTTTCACCACTCGCCAACATTTCAAGTGCTTTGTTTGCCAACATACAATATGTGTCGGCGGTTGGAAACAGTCTCGCTTCGCTTATTTTCATAGCAATATTTCTAAACGAACGGCCGAAAGCGCAGCTTGATAACGAGATTATTTGGTTGTCGACCTCGTTCATTCGCGCATGATCATTCAATATTGAGGAGAAATTTTTGTAAGTCGATGCGGCAAATATACTAAACTCTTTAAAAATTTTCATCATTCTTTACTCTTTCCTCTGAATAAATTTTCCATTTTCTCCTTTCATGCCCTCGGTATTTGCTCCATTCTTTAATGAATTTTTTATCATGCTCCACCTCGAACTCGGCAGTGTAAAATATATATTCGCATTCATCACACTTCCTTTTTCGATAGATTTCGTTGGATGAAGTGATATCCGCGGTCTCAATAACTTTGATGCGACCGCCGCATCTAGGACATTTCATTCCTCAACCTCTTCGCCGACGATAGAGTTGAATGCTTCCCAGAAAGAGTCGTCGAGGTCGTCCTCTCTCAGCATTGCCAAAACCATAAGGGGAGTGTTTTTCGCAATTTCTCGAGCGTTATTTAAGGCGTCCCAGAGCTGTGTAACCATTTCATCGACGATGCGTTTAACTTCAGTCTTCGTCTCGTCTGATACAGTGCGCCAAGTCATGAAGCAATCAAGTCGGATAACAATATCTTCGATTGATCGCAGATTATTACCACTGAATATAATGTTTCTAGCTATATCCCTCGGTGTTTTATCGCTATACGCATATCGACGATTCGAAAAATTCACGACATGATCAATATAACCTCCAGCCCAATAATCCGAATAAAATTCCTTGCCACAACAATCACATATTCGAATTGTGTATTTCATTTTCCCTCTCCTTTCAAGTGATAAAAAATAAAACGAAAAGCCCTAAATCAGAACCTTTCGTATTTGTTCTTATTAGAGCTTTGCGTCTCTGTGTTCAATACTTTTAAGCTTTCTAAACACACCGCGTTTAACAACTCGCAGTACTACCGCTGTTATATACAGGGGTATAAGATATAAAGGATTTATAGTAATCGATTCGAATGCCTTCAACAAATACATTATGCCGACAAGCACTGTCATCGCTATACAAATCATATCTACCCCAAGTACAGTATCAACGATAAGTTCGTACTGTTCCTTTGCTTTGTTCAACTTCTTAATGTTCATAATTAGCCTCCTTAAAGCTATTGATTTCATAAAGGAGGTTGTAAATTTCGCGAATATTCACCACTTAATAAATGCGGTCTCGTTGAATTTTTTCTTAACGCTCAGTGCTTTTGATATCGCCAAATCGATTCCGGATCTGGTTTTGAAGTGGTAGTAATATAAATGTTGAAAAGGCGTATTTAGCCTGTCTATTCGTCCAGCGGCTTGCGCCATCACTTTGTATGAGTAGTTCTGTGAAAAGAACACTATCGTATCGGTCTTAATGCAATTCCAGCCCTCACATCCGGCCGTATACTGAACCAAATAAACCCAACGTTTGCTTTCGGGAATTGGTTGATGCTTATGACCGTTCCATTCAGCTATCTCAACGTGCTCGCCATAATATGCAACTTTAAGCAATTCAAGCTCGTAGTCAAAATTATAGAATACGATAATACGAGGATGCTTTTCGGCTAACTCGATTAAAGAAACCATGCGAGAATCATCAGAGTTCACAATCTTTCTCAAAATATAACACAGGCCGCTTGCGTCTCTGATGGGCTCGTTTTCGTAAGGATTCCAACGATTTCGCATGGTGTCTTTATACAGTGAAATATCGTACTTTACATAGACGTCCTCATGATGCGCTATTGTTTTTCTACTGAAATCCATATCAACAAGTATATCGTTTCTCAGTCGTATCAATCGTCCTGTATTTATGTATCGATCGATCTTTGGGTATTTAGTAAATCGGCTAAATACAACATGTTCCCTAGTAAACTCTGTTTTGTTTTTATAAAAGCCGTTCGCTATGAACACTGGAATATAATCTTGCCATGTGTCTCCAGGGGTAGCACTTAATAATATCCACTTATTTTTTCTGGTGATGTTGAGAAACGCTTTAACCCATGCTCCGCTACCGACAACTCTCTGCTCGTCAAATATAAAGAATGCCCCGTGGACATCTTTGTATTTTTGTATGTTGTTCCAGCTATCTATTACAATATTATGCTTGTAGTAGGCGCTCTCAGGATGCGTTGTAAGAAGGAAGGGAGAAAATTCCCCCTCCCATTCCAGCGTATCCCTCTTACGAGCAGTCGTGATTATGTACAAATCTTTTGGATTAGTCATCGGTTTATAACCGTTTTTCCAATCCCCACCGCATTCATGAAAATAGTAGGCCAAGGCGGTTCTGGATTTGCCAGAGCCAACCCCTCCGCATAATATGCAACCGTTTTTCATTTCATCGATAGCTTTCTGCTGATAATCTCGTAGTTGGATAGACATTTGTAAATATAAACTCCTTATCGGTTAGTCGACTTCAAGCTTTCCAGTTCGTTCAGAATATTTTTAACAGTCTCGCTTATATCGCCATTGTACTCGGCAGCGATATCTATTATGTTGGGATACATCGTACCCGTGTTCGACAGCATCAACGTCATGGTCGGCGATACGGATTCTATATCGACATATCCATAATGATCGATAACAGTCAATTCGTGCTCGGTCATGGTGTAAGGTTCATATTCAGTAACGGTATTACCAAGTTCGAACTGTGGTTTAATGACGTAGTTTTTATAAGTAACGCCGTTCTCGTATCTTATTCTGAATTGATAATCGGTGGCTCCGTCTATCTCCATCGTTGCATACGAGTTGTTAGCATTATCCTTTGCGACTATCGACTGTTTTGTGGTATCCGAATAAACCTGGACGATAGGCATATCGAGACCGTTGTTATAGAGATTGTTCGCACTCAGAGTGTAAGTTCCGCTCTGTAGACCGATAGTTCTTGTAAACAGCCCACTCGTGGTTGCAGTTCCGTTTAACACATAATAATCGCCAATCTTACTCAGGGTAACGCCGTTTGCTTCGCTTTCAGGAATATCTGGGAAGAGATTTTTACCGAATTGATAAACCTTCATATCGAGTGCGACTGTCGGGTAGCCATTCGCGGTATCATCGGGGTTGTTATCGACATTGCATATGGATATTCGTCTCGAGTCGTCCCATGTCGTAGTCGCGCTCGAACTGTCTCTGAATGTAAATCCGACATAGCCATCCATAGTGGTCTTAAACGGATATCTGGTTGTACCAATCGAACTAGCATCGTTGACTATAACGTAAAAACCGTCTATCACTTTTCTTACAACATTGGTATTGCCAGAGAATTCGAGAACATAGTTACCAGCCGGCAAATATGATTTGATGGATTTGTAAACACCGGTTCCTGTGTCAGTGATACCGAAGTCCTTGTCTTCGATGACGCCGTTTTCAAGTCTCTGATTCCAGAGGTCGTGGTTGGCAACGGTTACTCTGACGGTATGAGGAATCGAACTTACTCCATCAACACGCAGCGTGTTGTCTTGTGTCGTTTTCGACAGTTTTAAAGTTCTGGATGCATCGTTATCGATTTTGACGTACTTACCATTCGCAATTGTTTCGGTGATGAATCCCGAATCGTTTTGAAGCTGGGAAAGTTTTGTTGGCAACATGCGGTATATATTTTCGTCCTCTTTTTCCAAGTTCGAAAGTTTTAAGAGAATCGAGGTAACGAGATCGGGATACTCGTTAACTATCGGAACCTCGCACTCCATACCTTCACTCACATAGAAATCGGTACAAAGTTCGGAGTTCCAATGTAAAGTTTCGATGTTGTTTTCATCGACGCTCTTCAAACATACGAGGACTGTTACCTGGCCATTAAGTTGTGTAACGTGATTGGTTATTGTCCATTCGAGGCGTATTTGCGTGTCGTTGTACGGAACATTCGACATAAAGCATGATCCGAGATCTCCATTCGGCAGCATGTAGTTAACATACGCAACCATTTCGGACAGGTCGTAACCGTCCCAATATCTGGGAGCGATAAACACGTGAGTCTCGATATTATGATCGTGCTGGACTCCCAGCTTTTTCATAGTTTCTGGAACAACGATATAACGATCTTCGCCTATTACAGCAAAAACGTCTTCCGTATTAATTTCGCCGCTAACGGCCATGGTCATTATACCGTCCAACATTTTTTCAGCCTGGCTCATCTTTTACCTCCATTCTGTTTAACAGCCACTTTATTGGTGGTGATTTTTAACTCGTTTTTTCTACCGATGACCTGTACTTTGAATACGCACTTTTTCAGAGCTTCCGCCGGTATCAAACATGTTTTACCGTCATGCAAGACCTGTGGTTCGTATTCTGTTCCGAGAAGCGAATAAAAACCGGCTACTTTCGTGCATCCGTTCCATTCCGAAGAGAAATCGAAACTAGCTCGCAAATATCCTTCCGACCCGGGAACAAGATCGTCGCAGTTGAACTGAGGATCGAGTTTTATAATTTGACCCTCGACGATGAAATTTATGGTTCTCATATCGAACCCCCTTTCTAAAATATAAAAGGCCAACATCTATTAGACATTGGCCTTTTTTTGCATTATTTAGATTCCCAATTAACGGGTTTCTTGGAATATAAATTTGTAGGATTGCTCAGACATTCGTCGCAAGGCTCTTCGGATTCTTTTTTCTTATAATGCTTACAAGTCTTGCAATATTTGTCGAAGCGTACCTCCTGGTGGCCTTCGTTCATTTTTTACTCCTATTCTTTAATAGAGATTTGCCGAAATCCACTCATTGGCGGATGTCAGTTCATCTTGTGTCATGAGACATTCAAAATGGATCAGATTAAATGCTTCACTCGGTTCAAAGGTGACACTGTGTTCTCCGAGATAAACCTTAAACAACTCGGCTCTTTCTTTCGTCATTTCGACACTATACCACCGTTTGTCTGGTTCAATTTTGCTGATCATACATACCCTCTCCTTTTTAAATCATATCCCACTCTCTAGCGTGGTCCATGTGTTGTTTTCGCGCTTTGAGATAAGCTCCTCTTAAACCCATCTCATCGACTTTCTCAAAAGTCATATTGAAGCATGCCAATACGTCATCGTCTCCACTCCAGTTAATAGCATATTCGTGATTGTCCATCTCATAAAGAAAAGCCGCTTCAGCGAAATCTTCATCTTTCATCGCCTCATGCAGCTCTTCCTTATGTCTTTTCATCATGGCAAAAAATGATGGTACATCACTACGTTTCATGATATCACCGTGGCCAGAAACAGTTACGCATTCGTCCTTAGTGGCTCCAAGTTTTTCAAGCGCTTCTTCGAGTTGCTTATCACTAAAAGCATAAGCGATCGGAAAATCAGTCAACTCCTTTTCGTGTTTATTCATCAAATCCAAATACTCTTGCCTTTTCATGATAAATCACTCTCCTGGTGGTTTTTTATTTGGCTGTTTCCTCTATTGCCCGAATGCGTTGTACACCGCTCGCTGCCCGTCATTGGACATTTAACCGATCATCCCAAGTCGGCACCAAAATATAAACTATCAGTAAGGTAAATCGTCAGAATATTTCTTAGCGAAACGATCTTCTTTCTGGACAACGTAAATTTCCTGAAGGTATGCTGTACGCCCAACCTTTCCGTTTACTTCCCAGTCATAAGGACGAATATCGAGATCCACATTGAGAATATCAATATAGTCGAGTTCGCCAATTGTTTCCTCGTCAAGGCGGTTTTCGACATCTCCGGTGCGAAGACGTACTCTAGGTCCGCGGTCGTTGAACTTGATTTTTACCGGAAGATACATGAACGGTTCTTCTCCTTCTTCACGAGGCGGTCTGATCTTTACATTCCATCCATCCTCGACAAGGCGATCTGCGTCTTCCTGGCTTTCGACCACGAGAGCAAAGTTACGATCCCCTTTGCGATTAAACTTGTCTTCTCTACCTTCAAAGTTTTTGAAAGTAAGTCTCGCGTCATCGATTTGTAAGATTCCTCTAGGTGCAAAAGTAATGTGCATGAATATAAACTCCTTTGTTAGTTAATTTTTATATGTGATATGTCGTATCCTTTTCGGCAATCTTTGTGAAATGTATCACTATGCAGATCGGGACAGTTCAAACAATCCTCTTTACCGCATGGAGCACACCATGGAGGATTGTCCGAGTTTATGTATGGATCATCCGATACAAACCATTCGAAGTCGCCATACGTCGAAATAGTTGATACCGCATCATCGACCATTTTGTCATAATATGAGCGATCGATATCGTTCTCTTTACCGAGCGTCTTTACCATTTCGGATTCAAGCCATCTGAAACCCTTTGAGCCGGTGGCAGCATAATACTTACCGTCTTTTTCTCGATAGAGTATACCACCACCCTTTCCTTCTTCGATCGGACAGAATTGACCGACTTTTCCTACGAAACGGTAGTTGTGCTCATCTTCGGCCAGACCTTCGTTCATGTCCAAATATAAAGCAGTACTCACCGATTTTGTCTCGCACATGTCTTCGAACATGATCGTTTCTTTGCTAAAGAGTTTCTTAAAGACGTAAGGAACTTGGAATTGCGTACCGGTTGCGGTCCATTCTCCAGCGTGCTTACCATCCTTATACCTGGCAATATAAACTGCGTCATTAACTAGGCAAATCCTATCGTACGTAGCCTCATGCTCGAAATCATAGCCGTACATTTTACCATAATCGGTAACGAACTGTATGATTTCCGGAGTGGCGTTGGCAACTTTTATCGAGTCTGTTTTGATATGAGCGACCGTGAAACCTCTCTTCTGAACCTCGTGCTTAAGGTTGATCATGAAGAGTGCTCCGCGTTTTGCTACGATATTGTCTTTGTTTCTAGGATCTCTGAAAGGATTATCAAATCCGGCAGATGTTAAACCATAAACAGAATTAATAGCAATCTTCAGAGCCTGAGCCAAGTCTGCCGCAGCATTTTCATCTGTCAAGTATTTAGCCAGCGCTCCGTTCAGCATTCCCTTTGCCGTATCAAAATCTTTATGCTTGATGGCAATACGGGCGTCTCTGATTTCTTGGAATCGCTTGGTGTATTCTTTGCCGAATAGTTGCTCAGCTATTACACTGGATGGATGCATCGATGCTATATCGAGAAGTGCGACGTTTGTATGTATGCCGGGTTCCGCGTATACATAACCACCTTCGCCGACCTCTTCGTCTCGATAAATTGATTTACCACGATCAAACGTATAACCCGGAAACAACGGTCTGCCTTGCATGTCGAATACCGTATATTCGTCTCCGAAATTGTTGTAAAAGACATTATCATCGGTTATGGTGAATCGATCGGATCTAACCGACATATCGCCCATATCTCGATAATTGAATTGATCTTGGGGTTTACGATTACCACCAAATATAATTTTGGTTGTTAAAGTGTTCGTGGTGTCGTTTACGGTCAAGCCCGCGACATCGGCCAGAATCTGTCTTGCGGTCCAGTCACCTTTCAGATGATCGAACACCGCTTCCGTTGCAATTACGTCGTTATCGCAGTATTCAGCGACTTTTGCCCACAATTCTTCTGGTACGGGCTGATCCCAAGGCAAACCGAGTTCCTGGTGATGAATTCCAAGCTCAATTTCCCACTTCTTAAGGGACTGCTTTTTTGCAGCAAAATCATAAACGTCTGTGTATGAAACGTTGTAAGCCTCACCAAAGAAGGCACTCCTGTTACCGCCGATAATTCGCTGTGACAAATTATACAATTGCTCATTGTCATAACCCATGAGTCTCGCGTATAAGATATGATTGTCGTAACGTCTACAGTTAAATCCTATCAATCTATATCGCATTAACTCTTCTATTTCGGATGGTTTTGGGTTTATCATTCTTACAACCGGTTTTTCTTTTCCTTGAAGTTTCCAGTTTACAAGAAACAAGTTGGGAAACACTTCCACGTCATAGAATGCTATAGGAGCTTCGTGATCGTTTTCAGCGATAGACGGTTCTTCCGATTTGAATTTCATCTGGTTTACAAGTTTCATACAATACGGAGCCTGATTTGTGCTGTGAGCAGCGAAAGCCAATATAGCGTTACGCATGTCTGATACGTCATAGCACAAACCGTTATTATAAGCATCCTCTAGTATTTTGTAGATGAAATCCACGCTCGGTTTTGTCCCAGGATGTATTTCTTTGTTCAGATTACGCTTAATCAACGTCCTGAGCGCCTTTTCGCTTTTAATAGCATCAAAATTTACCAATTTATCCTCTCCTTTCAACGGTAAACCAGAACTAATAGTCGCGATTGGAAGGTTATTACACTTGGATAGTTTTCTCCTTAGTGAGCTTTTGCCGGTGAAAACCTTAACCTCAATGTTTTCGTCGTATACTCTGCTAAGTTTCGATACATCGCCAGTGTAAATATAATGCAGATGCACCCCTTGTCCACTTTTGCTGAGCTCTGCGTACGTAGCCGGCCATTTACTAGCCTCTTCAACGTTCAGAGCAAAACATTTTTTGCCACTCTCGTCCGGAATATCAAAGTCTATCACTATGTGATTCTCTGGCACTTTCACATAATGAAGTTGTGAAGTATTCAATTCCGACAAAGTTGACGTAACCTCATCCCACTTTTGAGACGGTGTTTCTTTTGACGTGGCGTACTGAGCCGGACAGTTAGCGCGCTCTTTGTCAAATATAGACTCGGTATAATCGAACGATATAAGTTTCGGCTTTACCGGTTCTATTTTTCGATTGGTCTCGCTCTCGAATTTTTCTGTTCTGAAACCTCGGTAATAGCTCCTTACTCTTGAACCATCATCGAGGCTGAAACGATCGTCGTATTCACGGAAATAGTTTTTAAGTTCTTCTTTAAACGCTCGCTGCGGAAACGGATAAGGAACCTTTGCGTCATCGCAATAAGTCTTATACATTTCCCAAGCAGCTCTTAAAGTCGTCCCATCCTCTTTCAAAAATACAGAATACGAGTCGATAACAAAATTGTAGAAATCGTTCGAAGCGCCCATCATTGTGATTGGAATATAATTGTCGTATTTGCCAGGATCGCTCAAATATACTTCTTGGCAATGGTGTGCTATCGCTCCGAGCTCGAAATCGACTTGTTTCATTATGGTCTTGTATTCTTTTGGATCTAACTTATTACCCGATGGAGATACGTCAATGAGTCTTCGAATAAGACCTGATTTACCGTCCGTAATTTTTACAGGTTTATTCGTGCCCATGAATAAAAAGGCGTTGAATCGATTCGAATAAGCCGATTTAAATTTCTCATTCACGGTCATAAGTTCATGAGATACAAGACTGTTTAATCTCGTATTATCCTCGATTTTTGATAAGTCGCCATCGTGCTGTATCGCAACTAATGGGTTTGACTTAAAAGCTTCCAAAGCAAACGAGTTGCTGGTTGAACCGAGCGCTTTTGCATCAAACACCGAATAATAGCCGTCGAAAAGCTTTTGAATAATATTAAGAATTGTAGATTTACCCGTACCAGCAGCTCCGTACAGAACTAGAAATTTTTGAATCCTCTTGGATTCGCCAGTTACTATAGCGCCTATCGCCCATTCCAATTTATACCGTTCCTCTTCAGAATATAAAGTAGATATGAGTTTATCGTAGGCGGTTATACTGCCGGATTCGAGTGGGTAATTTAAACGCTTGCTGGCATAGTCGTTTTTGCAAGTTTCGGTATTAGAAAAGATGAGAGTCTCGTCTAATGGTACAAACGAATCCCTCATCTGTTTCTGACAGTATTTATGCCAAGAATCAATCATGCCGGACTCCGAATCCCACATGTGCAATACTATGGCGTTATCGTTAAATTTGTGGCGATTTTCTTCAGCGTACTTATCCAACTCGTAATCTATCAAGCGTAAAGCATCCTGCTCGTTCGTTGACCACATACCAAGTTCTTCGATCCATATGGCATAGAAGTCGCCGCCTCGGATCATTAGGTCTGAACTTTTAGGATATAAACGAAATCTCGGATAGATTTCTATGGTTCCGCGCTTAGTCGACCGTGTTGAGATTATTAAAAAGTCAACCACATTTCCATTCTCCTTTCACACAATACTATCTAGATACCAACATAGTTGATGCCAAATCTCAACGGTCCGAAGATCTCGATTACAATATTTCAAAGTGAATAATCCTCCCTTGCCATCCGGCTCGTACTCACGATTAAGAAATTTTGTAATTTTTTGTTCGAAATCAGCCCTGTCAAAGTTGGTATCAGTCATAGCTCCAAGACCGAGATTAACGATCATACCCCAAAACCATTGTTGTGTTCTATCGCCAACATTCGGGTCGTCCATAATGTCCTCTTCGCAACGAAGGCAGAGCGCTATCATCATTTCGAGAACACTACACGGACCATCTAGGATATCCCGTATAATGTCTCGATCGAGGGCATCATAAACAAGCGCAAAACGATATCGTAAGTAAATACCGTCATCTGCTCTGTTACCATCGTTTGGAATTGAGAATATAAACTCCGTGTTATGCAAATGCATAAGAAGTTTTTTATAAGAGATTCTACTTGAAAATCCATTTTTGCATATCAATTCAAGTAGCCAATTGAAGTACTCGTTATTGATCTTGTCTCGCAAATTTTATTCCTCCGTCTCGAACGGATTTGTGACTCGATCAACGTCTGTATACTTTCTTTCGTCAAGCAGAATTTCATAGTCGGTCTTCAGTCTGTCATTTCTGACAAATACCGAATCGTCTTCGTACTCTCCAAAACTGTTAAGAGATTCAAGTCCAACCGTGTTTTCAATATCAGCTACGGGATTATCACAATCGTCTGTCAGAACTCCGTCGGAATAATAAGTCAGACTTTCCGTATCATAATCACATTCGCCGAATTCTTCAGGCGCAATAATATAAGGTTCACTCACCGTGTCCACCTCCTCTGTGTTTGTGTTGTATTTTTCAAGTTTCTCTTTGTAACTAGCGATATCGCTTTTGCGATAATCCCATTCGTTAGGTTCTTTTTCTACAGGTTTCTCTTCTTTGTTCGCCTTACCATACAGATATTCCTTCATATCTGCGATTGCTTCTTCTGTCTTTTGAGAATACTTGTCTTTAACAAGCTTCCAAGTAACCGCGGAGCCAACTGCGGCTCCAACGGCAAATATAATGATTTTACTCAATGTACTTGTCACTTTCGTCTTCCTCCGTTTTTATAGTCATGATTGTTAGCGCTAATCCGCCGAATAGCAAGGAAATACTCATTAGAATACCTCCCGCAATATGTCGTTTTCGTCTCGTGTTTAATGAATAGTCTAGCATGGATAGAACCCCTTCAAGTCTGTCCATTTATCATTTCTCCCTTCGCTGGATAAGATCGCAAGTCCCCCTATAAAACAAATGCCGGACATTACGGCTAACGTATAGGAAATAATAGGCAATTTATTATCCATCGTATTTTACTCCCTTCACTTAAAACAGGCGAATCGAAAAACTGACAGTATCGTTCTTAATTTTTGGTTTAGCATTGATTGGAATATAAACCTTTTCTCCAATCTTGATTCCAGGTAAAACGCCTTCATCAACCCATGCTTGAATGGTGGCTGGTCCAACGTTGAACTGAACACTCGCGTCTATAATAGACATGAATCCGATAAGACGTCCATCTTCGAAAATCATTTCATCTTCGAGACCGTTTTCGAGAATATAAATTATTAAATCTCTACCAGTCATAATCATCCCTCCTTTCAGGCGGTAAGAAATACCAAGGATAGTCAAGCACGTCGCGCATATAGTTTCCTGACCCTATGGCGTTGAGTCCATCCCTTCAATTCAACAGATCCCAGATAGGTCCATCCACGTTGAAATCGAGGATAAGTACTCTTTCACGTCCATTAACAAAGTCTCTCGCTTTTGAATTGTGAATATCCCAAACTCCAAAATCGATATAATTATCGCCGATAGGACACTTTTCATCGTATACCCATCCAACGATATTGCCAGCTTTTGTTCGAGGGATTCCGAAACAATCGTAAGCTTCGTTAAGGAATACATGTTTTCTCGTCTTCAACAGATCGTTTAAATAATTTTGCTGCTGTAACACGTAAAACAAATTATGCTCTGCGTCCTTATCCCATCCGAGACAACCGTCGTCAAATATGCGTGCGTATTCGCTGTACTGATCGATATTAACGTCTTCAACAACACGCTTTACGGTTGATTCCGTTCCGTCTTCATTTACGACAGTTTCTTCGATTTCTTTCGCCTTGATGTTGTATTTAAGTTCGCGATCAAGTTCTTTACCGAAACGCTCGATAACACGATTTCTGTAATCCTTGAATCCCTTATCCACGGTTGCGTATGCCGCCGCAAGAGCAAGATTACGTTTGCGAAGAATGTTATGGCCGGTAAGAATCGCTGTTATAGATAAAGCACCAACCGCAACAGCGGGAGCATACAACTTAGCGATTTTTATACCAGTCTGTGCGTATACGATTGCAAGATCTTTTTTGCTATCTTCTTCTGTATACTGTTCAGCAAAAGTTTCATCTTCTCTTACTGCATGGATCTTATCCACATCTTCTTTTGTCTGTTCGAGAATATCATTTACTTTCAACGTAGCTCTGCAAGCCAACACGGCGCTGGTCACTGTTCCGGCAACACCGGCCACAACCAAGATTTCAGGACTATGCTTTTTAAGTTGAAATCCCGCTTTATGAAATGCTCTTGACACATTGTTCATGATTTTCATGATTAATTACTCTCCTTTATGATATATTAGCCCAGCATCCAGGCTATAATTTTTATCGTTGCTCCAACAACCAGTGTGGAAAAACAAACAAACGTAACAAATGCAAACGCCTGTCCAAGAATATAACCGAGTGAATTTTTATCTTTCATGTTACTCTCCTTTAATCAAGTGGAAGTGCTCTAGGAAGCTTAAGATAATATCCGTCTCCGACTTGTACGATTTCCGCATTACGAAGATTTGTCCAACCGTATTTGTAGTCGGTATATTCGCAAGTTTTACCGATAAGATCGTACAGATCGGCGACGGCTGCATGTCCGTATTCCTCGACAAGAATATCCATCTGTGTGAGTACTTCCTCAGCTTCACTTCTACGCTCCAGTGTAATATCGTCGTAGCTATAGCCGGTTCTCGTGGTATGAGTGTCCGCGGATCGGCGTGAACTAATACCACTGTAGTCTTTATAAGACACTTTGTCCGCTTTATAGCCAGGGGTTCTTCGTCCAGAGCCTCCCGGATATAAAAGCATATCGATTGTTGTCGTGATGGCATCGGAAATGACTTTTTTAGCGGCCGGGATGAGTACGTCCGTAATCACAAAGTTTTTTACGTTCGATACGTCCTCGGCGATAAAAACATTCGCAAATTTCTGAAGTCCGCTTTTCTTTTTAGTCTTCACAACACCAGTAACCACTTTTTCTACTTTTTTCTTCTCGATGTTTGTTCCCTTATTCGCTTCTTTATAACGATGGGAATTCGGTTTATAGTCCATCATTGGTAAACCGTCTCCTTTCTTCCAGCAAATTTGATTTCTCCGGGAAGAGTGATCTTGGCTCTCGGAGCTTTGCCAAATTGCTTTTTAAATTGATATGTCAAATTTGATCGAGCTTTCGATTCGGACACTGCGTACGTAGAGCCCCGCCAACGATTCGAAATACATCTTTCAAATTCCATAACAGGACCGTCATATAAATATAAATTCATAAGTCTTATCCTTTCGTAAAAAAACAAAAGGGAAGAGCCCGTGTTATAGAGCTCAACCCATTTTCGAGTTCTCGACGTTATTCTTCTTCGGTTTCGTCTGAAACTTCAACGTCGTTTTCATCAGCTTCGATGGGTTCTTCGGGTGCTTCGATGGCCTCCGATCCTGCTGCCTTTCCGGTTACATATCTGAAAATGCCGTAACCAAGAGCCACCAGGCCGGCGCCGATAAAGAACTTACCCTTTCCATTCTTCACTGTCTTTCCGTTTTTCATTTCGTGTTCCTCCTGAAATATAAATTTTTTTCGAGATCTCTCTCATTAGATGCGTTGTAAATTTCGCGAATCATTTGATCTTGTCGTAACCGTATGTTGGTCTTACGTCATAATCGATGACAACACAAGGCGTTCCGTCATTCGTGAGTTGGGAGCTAAAATCGATTTTTATCTGCCCTTCGTTAATATTCCATCCGAGATCGTCACCTATATCGGTATGGTCTAATCCGAGTTCGTCATAGAAATCGTTTAGAGACACATATCCAAATATATCGTGGATCATCTGCTCGTTAAGATTATTAACGGCTCTCCTGATCTTTTCGATATCAGATTTGAAATATCGACCAGAAGTCGGTTCAAAGCATAATGTATCGCCACTATTTGTTATGATTACCTCGCTCTTCGCAACCGGATTCTTTTCGATCTGTTTTTCCGCGACTTTGTCTTTAACTGCTTTTTCTTTCTTTTCGCCGATGGTTTCGACAACGGCGTCCTTATACTCCGAAAGAGCAGTAGTTGAAAGCTGATAAGCCGTTGCTAAAGCGGCATTGCGTCTCGCATTTACCGAACTAGCTCCGACCAGGCACGCGATCGATGCCGTTCCGGTTACTACCGCTGGAATATAACACTTCCAAGTAACTTTAATAGTATCAATCGGCGTCAATTTGTCTGTGCGCTCTTCTTTTTTCTTTTCTTCAATGAGCACGAGCGCCTTTGGCGTGGCTTTTACTGCAAGTACGGTGGTTGTTACCATACCCGCGATTCCGATTCCCGTTAAGATTTCGGGACTGTGTTTGGATACAGCCTCCTTCGCGTGTTTGAAGAAGTTTGATGCACCCTGTTTGTTCATTGTTTTACTCTCCTTTCGCAAAAGCAAAAGAGCCCAATCACTTGGACTCCTTAGCTTGATTTTCAAGAACTTTCGCAACTTGCTCTTGAACCTTGTTGTCGAGATCTTTATTAGCAAAGTAGTTCTGAGCCAGTGTGATACCAACTCCTGCTACCGTAACTCCGATCTTGGCAAGATTCATGAGTTTCTCTTTGTCGAATTTCATGATTATCATCTCCTTTCATAATATGACCTGTGTTTTTCGCGGATTGATTACATAATAACGGCTTTTTCTGTCACCTGCGTACGGTTTTTAATAATATTCATAATCGTACATAGGCTCGGCAGAGAACGTGATAATATAACACTCTAAACCGTCATCCATAACCACTTTTTCATGATCAAAATCGAGCCAATCGCTCCAAGCCATCTCCATTAATCCACCGGCGGACCATCCTAAAAAGTCTCCATAATCAACCGCTGGAATATCCAAAGCCTCATAGAATTCATTTAAGCCCGCGCCTCCCCACAAGGATATCTTTTTGTTTATCGCGTATTCGGCTCTGATAACGTCTTCCATTGTGGATTCAAAATAACGCTCGGAGAATTGGTCATAGAATAGCTGTTTATTATCGGCTATTTCAATATCTTGTTTCTCGTAGTTGTCCTTTGCTAATTCCTCTCTTACGTGAAAATCGGCTTCTTCTCCGTATAATTCCTCTACTTTTTTCTTATAGTTTTTATAAGAATTATCGAGCAATGCATACGCGCTTGTTAGA
>CAJGCM010000003.1 GCA_904501765.1 uncultured Clostridia bacterium
GAATTTTTGAGGAGGGCGGCGATGCTAGGAGGGGGTGTGTTTTTTGAGACCCCCCCCTATACATTTTCCCTCCATACGGTTATGTATTTACTCTTCCGCCACGATTCTCGTAAACTTTTTGTAAGTATTCGTGAAATCATACTTAACAATCTCATCAATCGCACGTTCGGTTTCCTCATCAATCTCTTTTTGTGACATATCATCAGAAAATACGGCGATTCGAGCCAGTCGTTCACAGGAATCGTAACCTTTTCCCTTATCGAACATCAACCAATCAGTGAATTGTTCGAATGGATCATAAGGATTGTCAAACGTCGTTAACATACATTCATTTGCCATTTGTCAATTCACCCTTTCTTTAAGTAGTTCGATATGGTAGAAGTAGAAACGCCGCAAGCAGCAGCAATCTCAGACAAAGTGTAATTGGAATTACTCATTGCTTTGGCTTTATTAATCTTAGCAGGACTAAGAGTTGTAGTAGAACGAGGCGTTACTCTTTCTCTAACCTTGTCAATGTCAGTGTTATTAAGAATTTGCTTAAGCCTGGTTTCACTAATAGCACCTGCTTGAATGGCTTCCCATTCTCTATCGGTAATCTCAATATTACGCTTCTTTCTAGTTACAGAACCAACTTCTTCTCTGTATTTAGAAAGAGCTCTTTGACTGGCTTTCTTCTCATCACCCTTATCAGTAAGCAAACCAGCATTCTTCTTAGAAGCAACCTCAACATTAGCCATACGATTGGCGGCACGTTCACGAGGAGCATTGAGAAGTGCGGTCTTAAGCTTTTCTTCAAGCGATGCTACTTCTGCTTTATATGTAGTGTTAGCGGACTTATTGTATGCGATCTTGCTGGTGTTAGCCATCTCAAGACGAGCCTTATTAGCCAGGGACTTCATGCTATTGGCATAGTCCGCATACACGATCTCCATGGGATGGCGAGCATCAGATACCAGTTCATACGCATCATTAACCTTGGCCATCTTGGTGGTCTTCTGATGAGCAGTCTTGGTAACAGTAGTGACTTCGCCAGTACGCTTGTTGACCTTGGTTACCGTGTAGTCAGCCTTGGGGTCAGTCTTGTAGATCAGGGCGCCTTCGGGCTGGTTAGGATCATACCACTCCTTACCCTTCTGGTTGATCTTAGGAGAACCAACTCTTCTAGGTACAGAGTCCTCACCCTTGGCTTTAGAGATTATAGTCGATGCGCCGCCGGTCTTCTTACCCTGATACCGCAAATGTAAAGCAGCAATGTTGTTATCGATCTCACTCTGCTTATAGTTAAGCTTGTGTTTTTCAGCATCAATAACAACCATGCTATGACGAACCGCAGCTGCGATCTCGTTATCATTAGCACCGCCCAATGTCATATCAGTAATAAGATTGGAAATGATACCCATCTGAGTCTGAGTCCCGCGCTTAGTCATCAACTTAATGTTCTGACCTTTATACGTATCAGGACCATACTTCTCTTTAGGGTCAAATCCTTCAAGACCTTTAAGAGGATCTTTAGTAGAGATCTTAACTCTGCCCTGCTTATCATGCGTAGGAATACACATGACGGTGTCGCCATCAAAGTCAGCACCGGACAAACGATCTGCAACGTTTTTAGTAATACCAACAGCATCAATGGATTCAGTACCAATGATCTTTCTGGCTGCGGGATTCTTATGAGTAACAGTTAATATAGGAATCTCAAACGTGCCACCATGAGGATAACGAATAAGAGCCAGTTTAGTACCAGGTTCATAACCAGGAGCATACACTTCATCATCTTTAAGAGAATTAATGGGAATGATAACATGATACTTCTGTCCAGGAAGAGCAGCAGCCTTCAAATGAACAGCAGCAGAATCACATCCATCAGCAAACTTCTCAAGCAGATGTTTCTTAACTGTTGGGTTATTGTAAGAACAGATTTCGTCGAACTCAGCAAGCTTATCAGCCTCTGCCAATTTAAGCTGTTTCTGAGCCATAGTACGAGACTGTTTGGCTAAAAACTGAGAAGGAAGTGCGTCTTTCCAATCAGTCCAATCGCCTTCGTCTGCACGTTTGTTGATAAGACCGAGTTTAGCATTGGGATCTGTAGACTTGCATCGTTTGCCAGTTGCCGGATCATACCAATACTGACCGCCTTGTTCGGCATCTTTGATAGCAGAACCAAAGGGATTATCAGGATCTTCTTTAATTTTCTTAAGAACATCCTTCATCGGAGTGCCCTGCTTCTTATTGGTGTTAAACACAACGTCGACACCATCAGGCATGTCATCAGAATATACTGCCATACCTTTAATGTAATGGGTTCCATCAACGAGGATACGAACCTGAGAATATCGAGATTCACCCAAAGACAGATCGGCGACACCACGTCTAAGTTCGACAATACCATCTTTCTCGACGCCGCCTTCTTCGTTATACCGAATTTTCATTCGCTTAGAGTCCATACTCTCGGGGTAGTTAAACTTCTTTTCATAAGTCTCACCACCATCACGAGAAATATAGTCTCTCATTGTATGTACGTTTTCGAGATTGTATATTTCCTTATGTTCAGTACCGGGAGGACAAATAACTTTCTGAGTAGTCTTCTGTCCGGGGTTGGTAACCTGATCAATACGGCCACCATACACAGGATAACCATCTCTTTCAAGCAGATATAAAGCCTCTTTCAATTTCTCTTTAGAAACGCCAAGTTCCAACTCAGTACCAGCGCCGACGTCAATCATACCCTTTTCGTCGACCTGCTTTTTAATGAAGTCTGCAGTCTCACGAGCTTTCTTCATTCGAGCCTCAGATTCGGCGTTAAGCCAGGAACGAACGGTAGATTCAGAGACACCCATTTCTCTACCAATCTCGGTAGCGCCTTTACCATCAGCAGCCAGAGATTTGGCTCTAGCAACATCAAGCATACGTCTCTCAGTATTACAAATACTGATTTCGGTACGGAATTGAGAAGAGGTCAGACCCATAGACTTGGCAATAGCCAAATCGCCAGTATAAGTTTTACCATCTTCATCAGTATAGGTGAAGTTAGATTTTCTAAGTTCTTCAACTCTACCAAGAAAATCATTACTATGCTGATAAGGGTCCTCACCAGAACCCCAAGGATATCGACCGGAACGTCGTGCCACTCCGTAATGCATCAAGATATCTTCCGCTACAGGGTTCATGGTTATACCTCCTCTTTTGCCATTCTTTCAAGTAATTTGTCTAAGTGAACGATCTGGTCTATGATCGGTTCAATCTCAACAGCTGATGGATTGTGGACGAGAACTTCACCGCTTTGATAGATTCGAAGCTCCATCTCGATTTCGCTAGGTTTGTATTTATACTCCAAACAGAATAAAGCAGCATAAATCATAAGCTGCTCCATACTTACAGGAGTTTTACCAGTTTTAAGATCATGGATTCTAAGCATGCCGTTTCTGAAGGATATAGCATCGGCAGTACCAAAGAATCGCGGGGAATAAAACAAAACAACCTCAGTGTCCATCTTGAACCCGATTGCATCATTTACATATGCATAAAGGGTCTTGTTGGAACGAGGTTGTTTAATACCAAGATCAATAGTGTCTTTAGCCCACTGATGAAGTTTAGAGCCTCTTTCAGCAGCTTTCTTATTTTGAAATACTTCGATTGCTTTTTCGTCGTCATATCTAAGCCAGCTAGACTGACTCGGACTAAACGGTGCGTGCAGCCCATTAAGATTTGAATGATTCGCAAAGTTCACGTAAAACGTCCTCCTTGTTTTCAGGACAAATGAATCTTGAGAATGACATCTCATTCATAAGCCCAACATAATATTCTTGATTAGGCTGCCTTTTAGCGTTCGCGTGTTTCTTGCATTCCAAAGTTGCCCACATATTTTTGTAAAGTATGAGTAAATCTGGAATACCTTGTATCTGCTCCATCTTGAAGATCAAGCATCCTGGAAATAACTTTTCTAAATCTTTTCGAAGCCGGTCTTGAAAACCAGATTCTAATCTAGAACTCCTCGCCATAAATGATCCCCTTTCTCAAAACGCAAAAGAGTTTGTCCATTTTAAAAACGGATATTCTCTCTTCCTCTCATAAAAGAGCATGTTTTTCACGCGAATTTTAAAAGCGCCTGTGGATATGTGTTTATCATGTGGATAAAAAGAAAGAGCCCGTGTTGTTAGCACGAACTCAATCTTTAAAGGTCATTTGTTAAGTATGATCTTTTGTGTTGTTTTTCTTTCTTCTAAAGATTCAGTAGTCATGTTCTTACTGTAATAGGTGTAGAATCGTAATACGTCGCGCTTGCTCCCGCGCCATTCATAATATACCATCTCGTCATTTATTTCGAATTCATCTGACATCAAACCGAAATTCATTCCGAGTTCAAGCAAATAATAAACCACGTCAGACAAGAACGATTCTGTCAATTCCTCATCCCTATTAGTAAATGTGATCGCATCTCTAAAAATTATTTCTTTACTCAAATCGATCATATCATCGACCTCCTTTCATAATATGAAATGTATTTTTAGCGGCGAAAAAGGAAGAGGGTATGTTTCAACCCTCAGTCCCCCATGGATAACCTTTCGATTTAGGGCTAGGAATATCGCGCCCCATTTTCTGACCACAGTACGGGCAGTATTGAATTCTGTCCTTAAGCTCCAGCACAGGGATGTTCGTATCATCGATATAGTAACCCGCGGTAATACTCGCATAGCCATCTTCGTCAACGCCGATGACCAATTGCAAAGTATGATCGTGAAGTTGCTTACCTCCGATATAGACCTCCCCGTTCATAGATAATACGGCTGGTTCTCTACCACTCAAGTGATCACAAACAGTACACATGATATATACCTCCTTAAATTTTTGGGTTTCCCCATAAAGGTGAATGTAAATATCGCGAAAAAGAAAGAGCCCGTGTTGTTAGCACGAGCCCTCGCTCTTTAGATATCTCTGTTGATCAGATAGAGTTCTCCGTTTCTCCTCGTTACGGTAATCGGAAAGCCCCCACGCTTAGCCGAATTATTGAACGCTGCAGCAGCTGCATCGATGTTTTTATAATCAAGTTCATCAAACTCGACACGTGCGACCTTGATGTTCATGTTCATAAACTCCTCGAGATAGTTCTGCAGGTTCTTCTTTTGGCAGATGGGAACTTCCTTAACCTCAACAAACTTGATCATGATAAATCTCCTTTCTAATTTGTGAGTATACCTCATAAATGAGTGTGTATTTTTCGCGTCCCGACACTCAAAAATGTCTCTGGCCCAAAAGCCCACTTTTTTCGCCTATTATTATATATTTATTAATTTTTTCATTTTTTATAAAAATATTAAATAAAAGTGGGCAAGTGGGCCAAAACTTTAAAAATCTCCAAAAAACACCCAAAAACAGCCCAAAAAGGCCAAAAAAGACCCCAAAATGACCCAAAAACGCCCATTTTAGACTATTTTTCTGGCCCGGTTTTATTTTCAAAAGTGGGCCAAAACCCACAAAAAGTGGGCCAAAACCCATTTTTATTTGACCAAAAACAGCCTGGCCCAAAAACAAAAGTGGGCCACGCACAAAAAGTGGGCCAAGATTTTAGGCAAAAATAGAAGGCCATGCGTTAAGCACAGCCCTCTAAAATAGACCCGAAATCAATCAGTATACAGCAGAATACCATTGATAACGTCATCGGGTTTGAACCGACCCTCAGTGATACTGATAAGATCTTCGCCAGCTTTGCCCAGATCAGCAATGGTGTATTTGACATCGGACATATCTCGACGCCACCAAGAAGACAATTTAGACATCGCTCCGACCTGACAAAGTTCTCCTACAATCCCGGACTCGGGATTTGCCAGGAACTTTACAAGGTTCGAAGGAATATAAACACTGTTCTTGGTAGCACCAATAACCCAACCGATAGTACCAGCACCGACCGCAATGCCTGCGACTCCGATAATCAGTTCCTTGTTCTCGGTCCAGAATTCCTTAACCTTACCCATAATAGTTTCTCCTTTAAAATATAGTAACCTTTCGGTCCATAACAGAAGATGTATTTTTAACGAAAAAGAAAGAGCCCTTGTTAGGACTCCCTCTTTAAAACCAAGCTATAAATGATATCTTTAGTTCTTATTATGTACTTTCTCGTGTATGGCGATCCCCAGATTCATGACGCTCGACAAAAACCCGCAGGCACTTACATGATCCATGCCAAGTTTCTCCAACTCCTTAGCGTATTCACCAAGTTCCATTTCGATCTTCGTTTTACTCATTTTTCGAGTATCCATAATAGTCAATACCTTATCCATAACTTCATCCTCCTAAAAATATGATTTAGTGACCTTTGGTCCATAACAGAAGATGTATTTTTAACGAAAAAGAAAGAGAGATTGAAGCAGTGCCGCTCGACAGCTTACAACTTAGGATTCGGTAGGTTCCTATTTAATTAGGAATCTTACAACCTCTTTCCCTCGTAGGTATCTATACGTTGACCTACACTTCTTTCTCTCATAATATTGTATGTTTTTCCCGCGAAAAAGAAAGAGCGCTAGTTTTTCCAGCGCCCCCTCCGTTTTATTCGAATAAAGCTAACGTTGAAATTACTTCTCTCGCGCGTGCATCTGAACATGCTTTAATTTCTTCATCTAGCGCTCCTCTAACTGCCATACGAAGGGCCTCATTTTGAATTTGAATTGGCATCGAAATTCGTAATGTTTCCTTCATAGCCTGCAATGTTTCAGGATGCTCATTTAAATATTCTGTCATTTTCAGCAACGCGTCTTTATTCATACTCATAAACGTCATCTCCTTTCATAATATCGGGTGTTTTTTACGCGAAAAAGAAAGAGCCCATGCGTTACACACGAGCCCTTTCTTTCAGGATATCACTCTTCTGAGATACCTCCGTGTTTTTCAATAAGTTCATTAACGACGCTTACAGGAACAAAACCATAAACGGTACCTGTAGGATCGGAATAGTCCTCAGCGTAGTCCATAATGATAGGATCTTCATCACTCGGGAATCCAAGCTCAACCGCTTCATACCGCTCAGCCCCATCAACACGGGGGCAACAGTAATGAAAACTACTGGCCTGGACCGATACCGAAAATCCATCTTTACAGAACAGTTTTGGACGACACTCTTCAACCATATAACCGTTACTAAGAGTTATTACCTTCCTGGTTCGCCGCAGATACTCATTGACCTTATCCACTTTCATTTACCTCCAAAATATGATACGGGATCTCCCCCATTAAGGAGTATGTAATTACCGCGTCAATCGCTCCACCTGACCAGACTATAAGCGAGAAAACCGACAATAGTACCAACGAACATACCAAGGATGAATAAAGCCATAATAATCACCTCCATTACGGCTGTCTACGAGCCATCTCCACAAGCGATACAAGGTCGTAGAAATTCCGAGCATCCAGACCGGTTCTTTCTTTTATTCTATCAAATCGTCTAGATATCACCGCGCTGTCTGTATCCATCTTTCTACAAACCGCACTAAGTTTCATAGAACTCTCAGCAAAAGTAATGATCATATCACACTCTCGCTCAGACAGAAGCTCCATTGGAATCACCTCTCTTTTAATACATCGATGACCGTACTAATTGCCCTACATAACATGTAAATGGAAATCAGTAAGTAATACCAGCCTGGAGCTCCGATTTGAACACCAATATAAATGAACAGTGCCGCAGTAATCATTTACGTTATTCTCCTTTACATATGACGATAACCAGCTTTTTGTTTTTTCTCCTGGGCCTTTTTGTCAGCATACTTTTTATGTTCCTCATAAAGATACTGCCGAACACTCTTATCTTTATCAGCAATCGCTTTACGTCGGTCGTACTCGGCACGCTCTTCCTTATAGCCTTTTTCACAGTGATCGTGACAGCCCGGGTATCGCTCTTGACAGTTTTTACAAGCTTTAAATATCTTCGACCCTAGCATAGTCATTCAGCTCCGGTTTATGTTTACAGGTCCAGATACAGCAGAGGATATTCCAGACAAAGGCTCTGTCGTGAGGCTCGTCCTGATCTCCCCTCAAGAACTTCAGATAATGCCGTACTGCACTGTCAATGTAGCAGTGAGTGGGAATGCCCTTCTGCCAGTTATCGGGACCATATTTCTTAGCACCCTCTTCGAAATGCTTAGCGACCTCGAGGAACATAGTGGGCCAGTCTTCGAATCCGTCGAATAACGCCAATGCCGTGAACAGATCCATGTAGTTGCCGCTATCTTGAAAATCATTGATGGCCGTAAATACAAGTCCTATAGCATTGTTATTATTTTTAGGAGGCCACAGTTCACCGATAATATCCAGCGGCATCAGATCGCACCGACCCTTCCCCTCCTGAATATCCCGCACAGCACCAGTCCCGAACTCTCTGCGAGTGCCGGAATCCTTAATATGTGGGTTCTCCTTCGGCCACATCATCTCCTCTTCGGGGTTTTCCTCAGGATCAAGAGTGTATAGGCTTGCGAGCGGATCGACTGCAGAGCTAACAGGATTGGTTTGTGTCTCAGGGATCTCTTGTGACCAACAATCATCACAACTACCTCTTGATAAACATTCCTTACCTGCTGTGGGGGCGCCCGGAACAACACGTCCAGGACACCCCTCACAACCACCAATAAAACCATCGCTGATACATTCGGGGCGTTCCATCTTTAATTTGTCTCTATATGTCATTCTTTTACCTCCATATTCCAACAGTTCTCGCAATCACCGTCGCAGTCTTCCTCCTCTGCGAAATCGCAAATATCGAAATCGGAAGGGCAATAAAAGTCACACTTTAATGTTAGTTCTTCGTCGGTAAACAGTGGATACAGCTTTGCCAATTTTTCTCTGCGTGTCATTCAACATCCTCCAACTTGAGCTTAATCGTACCGAGAATATCTTCCACGGTCTTACGAGTATAATCGCTGAACTTAATATACGCTTTGTGCTCGTCATACCAGTCGAAGATCTCATAGAGATCACCCTTGTTCCAGCTGAAAGACCACCAATCGCAGATCATCTCGATAATATACACATGAGGCATATCAAGAATTTTATAACCCTTGCCGGGATCATCGTTGATCAAGACCCAATGCTGCCAATGGTGCGGATTCATGTGAATATGATGCAGCCACGCCTTATTGAAGTTATTAACAACCGCATAGGATTTGTTGCCGCCATAGAAATACTTATCGTATGCGTCGTACTCTTCGGGATCGTTTTTAGACGTGTCATGATTCATACAAATCTGCCACTCATACGGTTCGTCCTTCTTGAAAATCTCAGGACATTTTTCACGAAGCCATTCAAAACCCTTCCGCACATTGGCTCGATGGTCATTCAAATACTGATCATACTTCTGACTCATTCCTCATCCTCCTCCACTGGATAAATATTCACGGTTGTTCCATGATCGCCGAAATATACAGTGATATAGCTGTCCTTACGAGCCATTACTCGATCGATAATCTCGTAAATATGACGTTTAATAACGTCGTAATCGTCTACGAAACAACCATCTTTTCTATAGCGAACATCATTAGGTATATTAGGCATTATTTTTTCTCCTTTCTAAACACACATTTGATAGGGTCGGATGCTGTCTTACTATAGTGACTACACCAATATCGAGATATGACCCGCTTTCCATCTTTGCTGACATTACCGTAATGAGGTGTACAATGAAAGCAACCCTTGCAGGCTCGTTTTGGTGTTTTCATTTTTTCTCCTCCAGTAAAATTTTATATCGTTCCGGCAGTTTATCTGTTTCGATCCAACCAAGATCAAGAGTGACACCATAATCATAAAAGCCGAGTACACACCATTTTTTCAACAGATACCAGGCTCGTTTATAGTGCATGGAACCGAAACTATATAAGATGTTGATAACGTCTCTTGGTATCATTCTATAAAAGCGACCAGGTCGACAGCATTCGTAGACTATACGAAAGAATCTTTTCTCATCTTCTTTCATTTTTACCCCTTTCTAAACGCACATTTGATAGGGTCGGATGCTGTTTTATTATAATGACAGCACCAATATCTAGACACGACCTGTTTTCCGTCCTTACCGATATTTCCGTAATAAGGTTTACAATTTGCGCAACCCTTACAGGCTCGTTTCGGTGCTTTCATTTTTTCGTCCTCCAGTAATCAACTCCGAATATGGCAGCTGCTCGATCCAGTCACACAGCACATGCCACTCGTCGAGTTTATGGTTCCGGCGATGCTTATAGATGCCGACCAGAACCTCGTAATTCAGCATGACCGTCCGCTTCTGGTTATAAGAGCTCGGCAGCAGCTGGATCATTTGCCACCAAGCATCTTTTTTGTCGAAAACCCGAACCGCATTTTTCGAATTGTCATCGATCTTATCCCAGTCGACAAAGTAGCGACGATATGTATTCAAGGTACTAATTACGAAATTTAATTCATTAAGTCCAATAGAAGTTAAATGTTCACAACTGAAATCCTCCAACGTGAACTCCTTCTCATGAATCTTATGCATCGTACTGCACGAATTCGCAACAGTACCGATTTTGTATGTATCGAACTCCTTCCACCAATAAAGCGGGGCAGTAATGTCCAGATATACGTGAATCATCCGACGATACTTAGCATGGACAGGACCACCGCTAGCGAGATTATTCATCAGCTGCAGATCATTCTCACCAACGAAGAATTCGAAGTCAGCAGTCTCCAGGGTTTCGGGATCAGCGATATGAGTCTTGTAGCTATCCGAGCGATCCCAACTGTTCTTAGGGTTTCTTAATCCCCTGATGACGGCTTCCCATTGAGCGGGAGAGGGAAGAACAACATTTTCAATCTTGATCACAATAAATCTCCTTTCGATACTTATACATATATTTTCTAACGGTTTCCTCATTTCTTTCTAGAAATGCCGCAACATCTTTGTAGTAATCGAGGCAATGATTTTTTATGTATTGTAGTTCTGAATCGGAAAATACTGGGTTTCCGCTTACCGTTTTTTGTAAACCAATTCTATAAGAATGCCGAGTATTTTCACTTCTAGTGACCCACTCAAGATTATTAGCACTATTATTCTGCTTATCGCCATCTACATGATTTACATAATCTTCGCCGGGTCCTCTTTGGCAGAATAAAGTCGCTATGATTCTATGGTGTTGAATATTTTGTTCATTGAAAATACCATGGATGTAACCATTTCTATCGACAGCTCCACGCATGATATCACCATGAATATTGAATATGAGTCCATTTGGAAATGCTAGATAACGAAGCATAAACACCTTAGAGTCATCGATGCACAACCCATATTTCTTAACGCCGTTTATTAGTCGACTTACACGGAAATCAAACACCGCATCTTGGGCATCCTGAATAGTTTGATAGGTTCCCAAATTGACAGTTCGACAATGGTCGCTAACGAAAGTTTCATAGTTTCCATTAGCGGTGCGTCTATATCCCTTTCCGCGTATTAGTCGAAGTGCATATAACCAGTCGATATCAGGATCGTATTCAATATCAAACATTTTTACTCTCCTTTTCTCATCAAAGCTGCCTTATATACATTCTCCAGCAGAGCCACTCGAGTGAGCAGACCCACACCACCGGGACCGGAGATGATGAACCCACCGAATCTAGACATAGAATTGTTAGCTAATTCAACTGTATAGGCGTTAAGATTACCGACCAATTTGCCATCTGCATTCCGACCCAAACCGATGTCAATAATATCGGTGTTGTTGTCGAACTCCCCAAATGCATCAAAATATTCAAGTTTATCGATACACGTAAACGCGATATCTTTATACTTAAGGGCATCCGTCAAACAGCTCTTACTATGCGCCAGAGTAACAGTACAGTCGAGATCAGTCAGCATCCTAGCGAGAGGCTTACCGACAATATCACTGCGACCGATAACCAGAACATTCTTACCCTCGAAGTCGTAGTTATTGTATTTCAGATAATTAATGATTCCGAGAGGAGTGCAGGGGTCGAAAGGACTGTCGCTCCTAAATCCATCAACGTCCTTATTGATCCAAATATGTTTCTGGATCTTTTTAGGGTCAATATGACTCGGCAACGGCAACTGAACAATCACGCCGTCAACCGATCTATCACAGCAAATAATCGCAACCTCCGCTCCGAGTTCATCTTGAGAAATATCTTCGGGAAGTTTAATGTGCCACATCTTGATCCCAACTTCCTCGCAGTCTTTTTTCTTGCCAGCGATATAGCTGTTAGAAGCAGGATTATTACCTACCTGAATAACCACGAGCTTAGGGGTAAAGCCGAGTCCAGCGATTTTTTCTTTCAACTCCGCTTTTTTAATCTCGGCATATTCTTTACAGCTGATCATTTTTATCTCCTTTCTCATAGGGATGATCCATCATAGCAGCGCAATCGGGACAATACTTAAAATCCTCGGCACACTGTCCAAATATGCTATGGCAATTTGCGCAGATGAATGACTGTTTTCCATCAAGCATCAATGGAATCCAATGCGAATGGACCAGAGCGATAGTTTCAAGTGGTCTAGCTTTAAACCAGTTAAAGATCAGACGAGGTAAACCCTTTTTGTCAGGAAACGGAACATATATAGCATGACCGATATTTCCTTCTCGAATTATGTTTATGAGCGTCTCATTCCTCATTTCGAGCTCTCTGCATCGAGCCTCCGTAGCGGACAGAATCTTAAGTTGAGTGTTAAGTTTCATTAATCTACCCCTCGATCCATATCAGCCAAAATGGCATCATAGTACGGTTTCGTCCATTTCTTAAACTCATCGAAGTAGTTACCCTGGTTACCGAGCGCTTTCTTAGAGATAGCCATAGCCAGACCCTTCTCAGGATCAAACTCCTCGTTCTCACACTTCACGACAGTTTTGGTGTTATCAGCCCAGAAGACAATGGTAGCGGGGTTATTGAAGATGACATTCTTGATAGGGGAAATCACATTGTGGGTTTTGGGTGCCATGTAGTTGTTCTCCTTTATAATTCTTTCAAATATAGCCCGAGGGGATGCTACGTCGTTCGTGACATAACTGACAGATGACCCACGATCGACTATTACGCCATGGAGTTCTATATCTTCGATGTAATTAAACAACCAGACACCGTAGTCTCTTACCGGATATTTAGCGTTGGGGTACATGGTGTCGAGTTTAAGAGCCTTAATCCATCCCCTAGGGCCGAAAATAGCATCGGGTCTTAATCCGTCCCGAATATAACCGATAGCCGGCCATACAAAACGAATCACACAATTCGGGGTTTCAAGTAGAGCGGGTCTATCATGTCGAAAAACCGCCTCGATGCCTAGGTAATCCCGGAGCCCCTTACGAACGGTCTCTCGATAGTCATATGCTTTCGTCATATTTTCCATCACGACCAGAATACAATGTTTACCCATATTTCTTACCCTTTCTCATTTTTCTTAGCCAGAAGATCCATGTAGAAATTCATGAAGCTTCCATCAGTCTCAAGAATCTTCTCCTCAGTAAAAAATACCTTACCGCAGCCAGGGCTCGTACAGACCCTCTTCCTATACACCCGACCGAGCACCTTATCAGGAACCTGCTCGATCTGCATAATATGGCCGCCACAATTAGGACAGTTCATTTCTCATACCTCCTGCATTTTATTCAGTTTGCTCCAGTTAATCCATCCGTAAATGGCATTCGCCGTCCATGCGATATACATAGCAACCATAGACCAGTTACCAGCAACCCACCACATCTTAATACAGAAGATATCAATCACAATCCACCAAATCCATTGTTCACGATATCGGCGGACCATCAGCAGCTGTGCGAAAATAGCCATAACGTTCGTAGCGGCATCCGTATAAGCCTGAGCGCTGCCAATACCGTCGAGCCAGTAACCAATGATAATAGTTGCAGCAATCGTACCAACGATGGACAGAACCCACTGAAGCGGAGTAAATTTCTTAGCAATTACGTCTTTTGTACCGTCGTCATTTTCAATCTCGTTCTTTTTCCATACGAAAATACCCCAGATCATGGTTACGAAATAGAACAGATTCTCCAGAACTTCGCCATAGAATCGATTTTGCCATGCCAGGAACAGATATGTGACCGTCTGGATAAAGCCGACAAAATAGAACATCGTTCGACCTTTGGCGCACATAACAACGGAAACAACACCTGTAAGACCTGCGATAATGTTCAAAGGACTGTCGGGGCACACCGCAAATACGACGATCTGCAACAGAATCATACCGAGCAGAAACAGCTTCTCGAAAGTTGTATAACCGGTCCAGAAATGCTTGAGTACGAAGTTTTTCATTTTTCTCTCCTTATTTGTTCATCAGTTCGCGTACATATGTAACAACTGCCATGAAATTCTCATAGTAGTTACCACTAAGAATAGTCACCTTATCCCAGTTACCAGCGTTCTTAATATCCCGACACAGAATATCAAAGAGCTCCTGTCTCTCGTCCATACCGGAATGACCCATGTATCTGGAATGATCGTCGACGAAAACACCATGAGGAGCAAGAACAAATATCTTGTCCCAGCGGCTCTTGCGAGTAAGCTCGTCAGCCATAGTTGCGACCTTTTCGAACTCCTCTTGAGTAAGAGCGAAGTTTTCGTCATTGGCATAATATTCCGCATACATACGAGTCGTAATAGCATCGCTATCTGCGAAGAATATGCCATGATTACCCGGAGAATTGATGAGCTTCTTATTGAGGTTGTACTGACCCTCGAGGAATGCAATAAAGTCAGCGCCGTCCAGTTCCCAGTCGCTAACACAGCTTTCCTCCATATAGTCTCTAGGCCATTCCCAGCTATACGGAGCGTTGAAATATTTACCAAGGTCGGCAGTAAGCGTGGACTTCCCTTCCGAGGCAGTACCGATGATGAGGACATTGTGACTAAATATCCGACGGAAAGGCGTTGCGATTTTATCCCAATGCTTAATAGGGTTCTGACGAATCATGGTTGCGCTGATAGGGTTATCGGTCGTACGATCGACAAGAACTGCATCTTCGTTCCACATATTGGTTAAATCGTTATAGTACACCTCATCGCCGACATACCAAGTCCGTTTAGGTCGAGGAATGCCTAGATCTTCATTGTCGTAACCGAAATGATTGGTGGCTTTTTTATAAATCTGCTCGAACTCTTCCATCCAGCTTACCCAACCGTTGGGATACTGTTCTCTCATACTCTCGGTATCGTTGATAGCGTACACGGCGACCAGGTCATCGTCCGCGAAGAACTCTCGAACATAACGATATCTTTTAGCATGAGGCATCAGGGGCTCTCCTTTATCCCCGTCAAACCCACACACGATAACGATACAGCCACCATCATTCTCTTTTTTTGCACGCATGATAAGATCCAGATGACCTTGATGCAAAGGGGCAAACGAACCAAACACGACACCGACTCGCTTACCGTCCAGGGGTTTTTGATATGCGTGAATCATTTCTCATACCTCACTTTTTCACATTCACAGTAAAGACGCTTTTGAGTAGACACATAATCAGCCAGATACCGGTAGCCACCCACCAGTTAAACGTCAGACTGAAACACAGCGTGATCAAATATATGATTCCGCATGTGACCAGCCAACTGAGAGCATAGCAAACGACAATAGCGAGTGCCGTCAAACCAAAGATTCCTTTCATTTTCTCATACCTCCTTAAAAATAAAATTGGAAAGACCTTGTATGATCTTCCCAATAATGAACCTTACTTTTCGTGATAGATAATAACCTTTTTAGTGCAAAGCATGTACAGTCCGAGAGGAATAAGTACCAGCATGCACGTCAAGTCTCCCCCGAATATAATAGCAGTCAGGACAGACAGGATCGTAAGCAGCAGGCCCATTCTTCTCTGAATACCTAACAGTTTCTTTTTACTCATGATCTTTCTCCTTTTCGAAATATAAGTTTTCTCATAAAGGAGTGTGTAGATTTCGCGTCACCAATTAACCCAACGACTCTCGTTGAATTTTTTCTTTTCTTTCAGCGCTTTACTAATCGCCAGGTCAATACTCGATTTGGTTTTGAGATGGTAATACCATAAGTCGCGAAAGGGAGTATTAAGTCTGTCGATACGGCCTGCTGACTGCTGCATAACTTTATAGCTGTAGTTTTGGCTGAAAAATACGATGGTGTCAGTTTTAATACAGTTCCATCCTTCAGCTCCGGCAGTGTACTGTACAAGGTAGACCCAACGATTACCCTCGGGTACAGGCTGATGCTTGTGTCCATTCCACTCGGCAACTTTGACTTTTTCTCCATAATACAGCCCTTTCAAAATATCAAGCTCGTAATCGAAGTTATAGAAGACTATCATCTTGGGATGCTTCTCAAATAACTCCAATAGAGCCACTTGTCTGGATTGGTCTGAGTTAACGACTCGCCGAAGTATGTAACAAAGCCCACTAGCATTCGTAATGGGCTCGTTCCGATAGGGGTCCCAGCGATCCCTCATGACCGATCGATATACAGCCGTGTCATACTCAACAAAAATATCCTCATGGTGAGACTCCGTTTGTCTTTCGAAGTCCATATCCACGAGGATAGAATTGCGTAATCGTATGAGCTTACCGGTGCCCAAATATCGATCAATCTTAGGGAAGCTTTTGTTCACCCAGCGATATACGACATGCTCGTTCAGAAACTCTGTTTTGTTTTTGTAGAAACCGTTCGCTACAAATACCGGAATATAATCAGTCCATGTGTCACCAGGCGTAGCCGATAGCAGAATCCAACGGTTTTTCTTTGTTATTTTGTAGAAAGCTTTGACCCATGCTCCACTTCCAACCACTCGCTGCTCATCGAATATAAAGAAAGCGCCGTAGACGTTGACATACTTTTGAATATTGTTCCAACTGTCCACGACGACTTTATTACCGTAAGCGTTGAGTTCGGGGTTGGTAGAGAGCAGTAAGTGAGCCAATTCACAATCCCATTCAGCAGTATCTCTTTTTCTAGCGGTGGTGATAATATAAAGATCGCGAGGGTTCTTCATAGGATGATAGTTTTCCTTATAAAGTGTACCGCCCTGCTCTTTATAGTAATATGCTAGGCTGGTTATAGATTTACCGCTGCCTACACCGCCGCAGAGAATACAACCGTTTTTCATTCGCTTAAGGGCTTCGGCCTGGTGGTAATATAACTGTACCCCAGCCAATTACTTCACGTCCTTTTTCGCTTTAGTGTAGATGTTCTCCTGATAGAACTTACAGTTAGCCGTCAGCTCCTCGTTGTACAGAACATGCTGCTTGAGTTTACATTTGTACTGACCCCATTGTTCATCGAATATGGAATTCTCGCAGTTTTTACAGTGTTTCATGGTGTTCTCCTTTATTCTCTATAGCCGTCATAGATTTCGATATAACCCTTAGTGATAACGACTCTACCACAAGTTTTCGCGACAAGACTCATCAGTTCTTCCAAAGTATTGATTTCTACATAGCACGTATCATAGCAGCGCATGTCAGGATACTTTGCGTCTTTAATTCGTTCGAAATGGTAATCAAATAAGCACGGGTACGCTTCTTCAATGTCGCCATCACAATAAGTGGAATCAATCGCAAATCTCATTTCTTACTCCTTTTCAAACATACATCTTGCCGTTATACGGTTGTTTTTCAGCGATCATCTTAGTCCAACATGACGTATGAATATACTGCTTCAATCCACGTCTAGTCACAACAAGCTCAACGTTGTTTTTGTGCGGATTTTTCTTCAATACTCCGTCCGGAATAAGCTCCACTTCTTCTCCGCATAACGGACATTTATTATTAATCAGTAGTCTTTGGCCCATTTTGGGTCAGCTCCTTTTGTTTAATTTCCTCCTGCATTCTCTCAAGCTCATGAATATCAATCCATTTGGCTTTGATACCATCGTCGGTCTGGTACAGAATATAAGCCTCACACGTACCGACCGAAGTATGAGAGACCACGCCATCATAGACGCGATCTCCCTCAACGATCTTAACTTTATCTCCGATTAAGAACATTTCCTCTCCTTCAAATAGACGTCAACCAATACACCCTTCTTTTCCTTCTTTACACAGAATCTATCAACCGGTCGCACCAGTTGTTCCCAATGCACAGTATCGATATCGTCTGGTTCGTAGATGTTGCAAACACCGTTATCGCTAACTAATAACGTATATCGATCATGTACATCATCAATATCAGAAATCAGATCTTCGAGATTACCGTTATACTTCTTGTAATTTTCATCGATTTTCATATTTTTCTCCTTTCAAACTAACTTAATATCAGTCAAGACATAATCCCAACTTGTGCCAAAATGATCAATGCCCCAAACATACATGTCTAGGTCTTCGTGATAATACACAAGCTCATCTGTGCATTCTTGTAGAAACTCAGCTCCTGAATCGGAGATAATATAATACTGATAAATTTCATAATATCCTTCCTCATTTTCTTCGACCCCATTCACAACCTCCCATTCATAAAATCCGATATACGGAACAATAGAGTTGTTTAGTATGCTGTCTCCAACAATCTTAGAAAGAGTGAGATAGTCTAAATATCCATTCTCCAAACCATACTTAGATACCTTATGTCCATAGACTTTTCCGTCATACAGCGTAATTTCTTTCTGCAATTGTTTTGCCATGAGAATCCACTCCCTGTGGGTATATTTTGGTGGGCCCACTCGGATTCGAACCGAGAACCCTCCGGTTATGAGCCGGGTGCGCTAACCGTTGTGCCATAGGCCCTTATTTTGGGCGGACGTCCGGAGTCGAACCGGAATTCCAAAGGGAATCGAACCCTCGACCTCATTTTGCTCCAATATTGGAACCGCGAAGTCTACCACCAGGTCATCCGCAAATATAAATGACTCGGAAACCTTTTGTGTCTCACTAGCTTTGTTACATTCCAGTTTTTTATCTTGCTAGAAAACCGAGTCAATAATGGCTAACCTTTCTCACTCCATGGTACGCATTGTTAAGAGGCGTGAAGTGCTTCTCCGTAGTCAGCCGAGGGAACTGTTCTCTTCCCTACGTGGTTGCCGGCCGGACAACATTGTTGGTATCTCTATAGACCGAGGCCGATGCGTGACCTCACAAAATCTTCCGTTAAGTTGGCGTTATTTGACCCAAAGGAAGGGGTAAGCTGGACTCGAACCAACAAACTACGCCGTCGCGCTGCACTAACCAATTGTGCTATTACCCGGATCAAATGTAAGATTATATATCCTTTAGATTTTGTCGCATCAAGTCTATAGAGATTGGTACCGGTGACGGGAGTCGAACCCGCAAGCAATTAAGCCGAGGGATTTTAAGTCCCATTTCTGTGCCATTCGAATACACCGGCAAATAAAAGAGGAGAGACCCATTTCGAGTCCCTCCTCCATAAAATTATATGTTTCTATCGCGAATTAACCAATTACATCCTGGGGGAGAATATAACTACCCTCACCAGTGACTTTGGGAAGCTCGCCATTCCATGTATCGGCCAGAATCTTATCGATGATCTTATCGGTAAGAGACTCATCAAGGATTCGGTTAGCTTCTGCTTCGGCATTAGCTTCAATCATCAGAGCTTCTGCTCGAGCCTTAGCAATTTCAATTTCCGCTTCGGCCTCTTTGAGCTTTGCCTCTGCTTCGGCCTGAGCCTTGGCTACTTTGGTTTCGTTATCGTAATCAGCTTTCAGTTTCGCCTGCTCGGCAATCATTTTTTCCTCAACCGCCAGTTCGAACGCATCGCTAAAATCGATATTGGTCAGCACCACCGTGACAATATTTACAAAATATTCTTCACCAACGGCTTCCATGATAGCATTCTCAACCTCAGGGGAAATGAGCGCTCGATTAGCGATAATATCCATAGCCTTATGCGCAGAGAGAACCGATTTCGTTTTCTCAATAGCAATAGACTCGATACGAGACTGCAGAACATCGAGAGAGCCGTACTGAGTAGCAATATCAACAACCTTGTCAGTAATGATCTGATACTGAATGGTCATCTGAATATCCATAGGCTGAGCATCCGCCGAATATGCTGCCGTTACCGATTCGAGATTCTGGACCTTAGCGTCGTACTTAACGTATTTGTTTGTAACCCAGAGATCGTAATGAGTACCTGCCGTTTTGACATCCTGAATTTTTCCAAGGTGTTTAACGACGGCAACTTCGCCAGCATCAATGGTTCGGAAGCTGAACGGTACAATGAAAAAGCTAATCGCAAGAGCGATAGCCAGGATAGTACATACGACTCCAAGCACAATATTGTCAACGTCAAACCCAAACCATGCAGCAACACAGGCACCGACGAACAGAGCGATGATCACGATAGCGACGATAACACCAATAGCCATTTTGTTTCTCCTTTCAAGTTAAAACACAAATATCAATTATCGAACGGATAGTCTTCGTCGTCAGAAGTATACCGAGCAGCAAAGCGATCGATCTTCTGAGTCACATGGATAGACTGCAGATATGCCGCACGGAACGGACCCCAACGACCCTCATCGTCGTACGGACGGATGTCCAGATCGACACTCTGAATATCAATCTTATCCAGAATACCGACAGTGACCTCATCCAGCATACGCATGTTGTCGCCACTCTTCAGATATACAGCAGGACCGCGACCGTTGAACTTGACCTTAACCTTCAGATGCATGAAGGGCTGATCATCCACATCCTTAGGCGGCTTGATCTTGACATTCCAACCAACACCGTACTGGTTATGGTCGTTCATCAGAGCGTCAGCGATCTCCTGGTTAGGAATAATGAGCGAGAAGCTGCGATCGCCCTCACGAGTAAAGGCGTCGGGAGTGCCAGAGAAGTTACGGAAAGTGATGCGAGCGTCATCGATCTGCACCATCTCGGTCATGTTAGTCTCGGGGTTACGTACAAAAGTTGCTTTCATTTTTTTCATTCTCCTTTAAATATCTTTTTATCTCACATTGAATAAACTAGGGTCATGCCAGGGATCGTCCGGACCGTACCATGGCGGAGTATCGTCTTCGGTATCAGAGATGAACCACTCGAAGTCGCCGTATTCCCTAATCGCATCAATTGCGTCATTAACCATCTGGTTATAATACGATCTATCGATATCGTTATCTTTACCGAGTTCTTTTACCATTTCCGCTTCGAGCCAGCGATAACCAGAGGCTCCGGTTGCGGAATCATATTTAATATTGCCTTCCTTGTCTTTGGCTTCGCGAAGCAGTTCACCGCCATCACATCCCGGCTTAATCGGACAGAAGTTTCCAACCTTACCTACAAAATGATAGTTATGTTCACCTTCAGGAAGCTTTTCGTTTCGGTCCAAATATAAAGCGGTTTTAACCTCTTTTGTCTCACAAAGATCCTCGAATTCTATAGGCTCCTTACTAAACAGAGTTTTAAATACATACGGAACCTGGAATTGCTTACCGGTAGCAGTCCATTCTCCCGCATGTTTGCCATCCTTATATTTGGCTATGTATACAGCGTTATTAACCAGACACATTCGATCATAAGTTGCTTCATGTTCAAACGTGTAGCCATACGGTTTAGCGAAGTCCATGACAAACTGAATAATCTGTGGATTAGCATTTGCGATTTTTATACTATCAGTTTTAATATGTACGACAGTATAACCTCGCTCCTGCACCGCATCTTGTAATGTTTTCATGAACAATGCCCCGCGCAGTGCGACGATGTTGTTCTTGTTTCGAATATCGCGGAATGGATTTTCAAAACTAGCCGAAGTTAAACCGTACACGCTGTTCACAGAAATTTTGAGAGCCTGTGCCAAGTCACTAGCCACGCTCTCGTCTTTCAGATATGGTTCCAGAGCGCCGTTCAGCATTTTTCTCGCCGTATCGAAATCTCCGTGCTTAATGGCTATACGAGCGTCCAAAATATCTTTGAATCGAGACGTATAATCGCCAAAACAGTTCATAGCGAGAATCGAATGGGGGTGCATAGAAGCGATGTCTAGTAGAGCAACATTTGCATACATTCCCGGTTCGGCATACACATAACCGCCTTTACCAAGGTCAACGCCACGATACATGTTTTTGCCCTGAACGTATTCATAACCGGGGAAAGCGTTTATAATTTCATCCATCATATTCACCCTTCCCGATTTTTTCAAAAGTATAGCCATGAATAGAATGCCTGCCAGTTTTTCCAGCTGCTATTCCAGAAATGACAGACTGGTCAACGCCGAGCATCCTAGACGCTTCTTGTTGACTTATGAAAGTCATTTCTTCCCCAGTTTCCAAATGTATAGCTTTTACCGGCGTTCTTCTTTTTGCATACGCTTTTTCACGATCATGATCGCTGGGAACATAATTATTATTGTTCCTTCGCATGTCCATAATATTATCTCGCTGAGTCCCCCACGCTAAATTTTCAACACGATTATCGTCGGGGTAGTCATTGAGATGCCGGACAACTGGACTGTGCTCGGGATTTGGAATAAAATTCTCAGCTACCAATCTATGAACATATTTTTTAGTACGTCTTCCGTCTTTATATAACGAAACATACTGATGGCCACTCTCGCCACTGGTAGGCTTTAGTAAGATTGGTTCGCCGTGACGTCCCGGACCATATATATGTCCGGTTGCCGAAACATGATATTCCGGATACCCGCTAATCGGTCTCCAATCGTCGAATTCCGGAACGTAAATATCTCTACTACTCACATGCTTTCTCCTTTCTCAACAGAATTGCTCACCGGTAGCAAGATCGGTATAAATGAGCCTCGGTTTACGTTCTTTACCGAATATAATGCGCGTTGTCAGCGAGTTTGTAGTGTCATTAACACTCATTCCAGCCAAGTCAGCCAGAATTTTTCGAGCAGTCCAGTCACCTTTAAGATGATTGAATACGGCTTCTGTGGCGACCACATCATTTTCGCAGTATTCGGCGACCTTATTCCAAAGTTCTTCGGGTACAGGTTGATCCCAAGGCCAGCCGAGTTCCTGGTGATGAATTCCGAGTTCAATTTCCCATTTTTTCAGTGACTGTTTTTTCGAGGCAAAGTCATACACATCCGTATAGGAAATGTTATAGGCTTCACCGAAGAATGCGCCACGATCGCCGCTAATGATTTTTTGCGAAAGCTCGTACAGCTGCTCATTAGAATATCCAATGAGTCGACCGTACAGAATATGGTTGTCATACCGACGCGCATTGAAACCTACTAATTTGAATCTGATGAGTTCTTCAACTTCCTTAGGTGAAGGATTGAACATATGCACAACTGTTTTTCCTTCACCGGCTCTCTTCCAACTGATCAAGAACAGATTTTGGAACACCTCGACATCATAGAATATCAAGTCGCTATCATCGCTAGAAGTAGAAGTTGAAGTAGAAATTTCAGGTACCGACGGCTCCTCGGATTTGAATTTCATCTTCTCTACGAGTTTGAGACAGTAATCCGCATGATTGGTACTGCCGATAGCAAACCCAACCACGGCGTCGTACATATCCGAAACGTCGTAGTTCGCACCGCTATTATAAGCGTCCTCCAGAATCTTATGTATGAAATCCACACTAGGTTTTGTCCCAGGATGGTATTCCTTATTAAGATTACGCTTGATCAAAGTCCTAAGCCCTTTCTCATTTTTGATGGCTTCGAAATTGACCATGTTTTTCTCTCCTTTCAGTGGCAGACCCGAACTGATTGTAGCAATCGGCAGGTCATTGCATTTAGTAAGCTTTCTTCGAAGTGAACTCAGACCCGTGAAAACCTTAACTTCGATATTGTCATCGTATACTCGACTAAGCTTTTCGACGTCGCCGGTATAAATATAATGCAGATGAACGCCTGCTCCACTCTTACTGAGTTCAGCATATGTAGGAGGCCATTTACTAGCTTCCTCCACGTTCTTCTCAAACGATTTCTTACCGGTTTCGTCCTTAATATCAAAGTCGATCACGATATGGTTCTCTGGTACTTTCACGAAATGAATCTTGGAAGTGTCCAGTTCCGACAATGTCGTTTTAACTTTTTCCCATTTTTTAGTCGGGGTTTCATTCGAACTAGCATACTGAGCAATACAGTCCGCACACTCTTGGTCAAATATAGATTCGATAGCCTCAAACTGAATTAACTTTTGCTTAGGCTGGATCGTCTCTTTTTCATTTTCATCGGATTCATTCTCGAATTTATCGGTTCTGAACCCGGTGTAGTAACTACGAACTCGAGTATCGTCCTCCATTCGATATCGTTCTTTATAGTCCCAGAAATAGTTCTTAAGCTCTTCTTTAAAAGCGCGCTGGGAGTAAGGATATGTGACCTTAGCTTCTTCACAATATACCTTATACATCTCCCAGGCAGCCTTTAGCGTGGTTCCATCTTCCCGCTTGAATACACTGTACGAATCAAGGATATAGTTATAGAAATCATTGGAGGCGCCCATCATAGACGTCGGAATATAGTCGTCATAAGCACCCGGGTCGCTTAAATATACATCCCGGCAATGACAAGCGATTCCTCCAAGTTCAAACTTCACATGATTGAATGCAGTTTTGTATTCCTTCGGCGGGAGTTTGTTGCCAGACGGAGTAACGTCGATCAGTCTTCGAATAAGACCGGATTTAGCATCTGTGATCTTTACTGGTTTGTTGGTACCCATAAACAGGAAGCATTTGAATCGATTTTCGTACAGACCCTTGTGCTTTTCATTCACCGTCATCAGCTCGTGAGATACAAGACTGTTGAGTCGGGTATTGTCCTCGATTCTAGACAAATCGCCGTCGTGCTGAATTGCAACCAACGGGTTTTTCTTAAATGCTTCCAGAGCAAACTGGCTGCCGGCAGATCCCAATGCCTTAGCATCGAATACTGAATAATATCCTTCAAACAGCATTTGAATAATATTCAGAATTGTGGATTTACCGGTACCAGCAGCACCGTACAAGACCAGAAACTTTTGGATTTCCTTAGAATCGCCGGTGATAATAGAACCAATAGCCCACTCAATCTTATGTCGCTCCTCTTCAGAATATAAAGTGGACATAAGCTTGTCGTAGGCTGTGATCTCACCAGGTTCAAGCGGGTAGCTAAGCCTCTTGCTGGCGTAATCTTTTTTATTGGTTTCGGAGTTCGAGAATATCAATTTCTCGTCGAGCATCACAAAGTGGTCACGAGTCTGTTTCTGACAGTATTTGTGCCAGCTGTCAATCATTCCAGATTCGCTGTCCCACATATGCAGGACTCTTACTTCACCGTCGAATTTATGCCTATTTTCCTCGGCATATTTATCCAGTTCACGGTCAATCAGACGCAACGCATCGGTTTCATCAGTCGACCAAAGACCAAGTTCCTCAATCCAAATAGCGTAAAAATCTCCACCTCGAATCATCAAATCGGAGCTTCTAGGATACAGTCGAAATCTTGGATAGATCTCGACCACTCCTCGTTTCGTGGGACGTGTTGAAATTATCAAAAAGTCAACCACGTTTTATCCCCTTTCAAATATCAAGTAATGCTATCTAAATACCAGCACAGCTGATACCAGATTTCGACGGAGCGCAAGTCACGGTCAGTATTTCGGATTCTGAATAAACCACCGCGACCATCGGCCTCATAGTCTCTATGCAGAAATCTTTCAAGTACGTCCGTAACATACGCTTCGTCATAACGATCATCAGACATAGAGCCGAGACCGAGATTTACAATCATACCCCAGAACCACTGCGAAGTTCTATCGCCTATCTGCGGTTCATCCATGATGTCTATTTCACATCTTATAGCAAGAGCAACCATCATTTCGAGAACACTACATGGTCCTTTTAGGTACATTTCTTCGAAACCGGCCTTATCACAAGAGAATCGGTATCGAAGATTTATCCCGTCCTCGGCTCTATTAACGTCTCTCGGAATGGTGAATATAAACTCAGTATCATGCAGATGCCTCAGAAGCTCTCTGAATGAAGTTACTTCTGAATATCTTTTACATACCAAGTCATATAACCATTCGAAATACTCATACTTTACTTTATCTCTAAATGTCATCAGTCATCGCTGAGATCTTCGTAATGATCCTCTACGGCCAGAATCTCGTAGTCAGTCTCGCGATCTTCGTTACGAACATATACGACATCGGGATCTTTCTCGTTATCACCGAAATGCTCCAACGACTTCAGACCGACAAGCATCTCGATCTCGTGAGCTTCGTACTTGTTGTACGCGTCATCGACCAGAACGCCATCAGCATAATACTGAAGACTAACCATGTCATAACCTAACTTCTCACCGTATTCCTCAGGGGGAATAACATAAGGCTTTCTCGTCATCTCAGCCCCTCCTTTCGTATAATCATTATACTCCTCATCCGTCAGCAGCGATCTGTACTGGCGAATATCAATATTGTGAATGTTCTCAGGAGTCTCTTCGGGCGTCTCGTTGACAGCCTTTTCGAGATCCTTAAGCTCGCTCTTAACAGTCGAATAAGCGTCGGTATAAGCCTCCCTAACGGATTCGACCTGCTTATTGATCTCTTCCTCAATGGTCTGACGATACTTGGTCTTCAGGATCTTCCAAGTGACCACAGAACCAATGGCAGCTCCAGCAGCAAATGCGAACACGTTAATCAATCGGGTATTCATTTTCATTCTCCTCTAGTTTTAATGTTACAACAGTCAAAGCTAGTCCTCCGAAAAGCACTGAAACACTTAACAATATACCGCCTAACATGTGTCTTTTTCTCGTAGTGTCCAATGAATTGTGCAATATGGCCATGATAGCTTCGAGTCGATTCATATCAAACACGGCCTTCCCCGGTTAATAGAACCAAACCACATACGAAGCTGATGCCAGCCATTGCAGCAAAAGCATAAGACATAATTGTTAAGTTGCCATTCATAGTGCATCTCTCCCTTTTTAGTTATAGCTTGAAAAATAGTGATTCCCTATCTGGAACATCGGCACTCCATACTTGCTATAATGAGAGGTTCTGAAAAATACACATTCAGAATTATATCGAGACTCCAGCTCATCTTTTACGAGAGCGACGAAATCCTCTCTAACTTCGCATCTATCAGTTCTACCATTCCACATGGACGTGAATTGATTAGGTTGATAGATTACGTCGTATACGGTATCCGGAAAATGTTCGGAATCGACTCGATTGAGGATGGTATCGATAACTAGCCGTTTACCTTCTTCCGGCTCACCCTCGGCTTCGGCCATAGTGACAAGCGCGATGAGCTCGATGTCTTTTTCCGAAATATCATTCTCCTGGATTTCTTCGATTTCTCTTTTTACAGGTCGCTCCGGCTCGGGTAGAAATTCCTCAACCCAAATATCAGTCTTTACTTCCTGAACCGTAACGACTTCGGGTGTTTCAACTTCGATTTCCTGTCTGTCCGGTACTGTAGCGGCGCCTGCTAACAATACCGAACAAGACACGAATAACAGCAGCAAATTCTTCATTTTACATCCTTTCTGGGATCAGCGACATCCCTTAAGAAGAACAGAGATTCGCCGATCTTAACACCATCGAGCTTACCAATGATGTACCAGGTTCTGATGGTGCTAGCAGCAACGCCGAATTTGACAGCTGCCTCGTTTTCACTCATGAAACCGATAAAGACACCATCTTTCACCACCTCCTGGTCTTCAAGATTGTGTTGCAAAATATAAATGATCAAATCTCTGCCGGTCATGCGATAGCCTCCTTAAATGTATTGGGCGTAGTTGCCGATACAGTTAAAGTCAAGCAATACGGATTTCTCATGACCGTTCACAAACAGACGCTTCTGCTCGTTACGAACGTCGTGGATACCAAAGCTTACGTAGTCATCGCCGACCTGATTTTTAGGATTATAAATCCAACCAGCAAATGCGCCGGCTCTAGATTTATCCAGACCAATCATTTCATACACTTCGTTCAGAGACAGATGACCCTGAGCCTGAAGTTTGTTGTTAGCTGCCTGCTGAATCTGATTAAGGAACATCAGATTATACTCGGCGTCACGATCCCAGTTAGGACAAGTCTCATCGAAGAAACGAGCGTAAATACTTGCATCGCCAGGAGCAGCAACCTCAATGACTTTCTTCACAACTTTCTCTTCGCCAGTTTCCTCATCCACAACAGTCTCTTCGACTTCTTTGGCTTTGATGTTGTAAAGGAGTTCGCGGTCAAGTTTCTCACCGAAACGATCGATAAGACGACCGCGATATTCCTTAAAGCCCTTCTCAGAAGCAGCATAAGCTACTGCCAGAGCGACATTACGAGAACGCATGATCTTATGAGAAGTCAGGATGCATGCGATAGAAGCAGCACCAGTCACAACAGCCGGGCCATACAGTTTAACAAGATTCAGAGCAGTGTGAGCGTATACGATAGTCAGATCTTTCTTGCTATCTTCCTCGGTATACTCCTCAGAGAAGCCCTCTTTCTCGATATAATTGTGGATCTGCTCGACATTGTTCTTGGACTCTTCCAGAATACCGCTAAGCTTAGTAGTAGCCTTACAAGCCATAACAGTGCTCGCCACTACACCCACAACACCGGTAACAACCAGGATCTCAGGACTATGCTTTTTAATCTTCATACCAACACGGTTGATAGATCGAGTCAGCTTATTGACAATTTCAGGATTTTTCATGATATATCAATCTCCTTTTCTATTATTTAGAACATATACATGATGAGTTTTACGGTTGCGGCCACAACCAAAGAACAAAGACAAAGGGCGACGATTACGGCAAATACATTACCCATCAACGCCCCGATACTTTTAATTTTCTTGGCTTCCATAAATATCTCCTTTAACCAAGCGGCACTGCCTTAGGCAGCTTGAGCAAATATCCACGGCTGGTAGACACGATCTCGGCATTACCAAGGTTCATCCAACCGTACTTATGGTTCATATAGTTATCGTTGGAAATACCAGCAAGATCATACAGCTCGCCAATGGATACGAGACCGTACGTACGGATAGCATCCTGCAGCTGCATCAACACACGCTCGGCATCGCCACGATAGGCGAAATACAGATCATCGTAGCTGAATCCGCCACGAGTCACATTTGCATTGCGGTAACGATCGTCTTCCGAATAGTTTCGATAGGACACATAGTCACCGTTAGTTTTCTTTTTATCTCGTCCGGCCTCACCATAGAGGATCATGTCAATGCCGTTTCGAACAATATCGGAAATGGCTTTCTTAATCGCCGGAACCAGCACGTCCATGACAATATAGTTTTTTACTTTGGACGCATCTTCGGAAATGAAAATATCAGTGAGCTTTCTAACCTCATTCGGTTTAGTCTTCACCGTCCCTTTGACAACTTTCTGCACCGGTTTAGTCGTTGCTGCTTCCTTCTGCGCTGCCTTATCAACATTTGCGTTGGAAGGATAGTTGAACTCATTCATAGTTATCGCTCCTTTTTATCCCAAGCACACAATTTTCCCGGGAAGTTTAACACTTGCGCCTGTGGATTTTTTGTATTGCTTTTTATACTGATACGCAAGATTACTCCGAGCTTTCTTCTCAGACGGAGCAAGCGTACTGGCCTTCCAGTGGTTAATAGTAACCATGTCAAATTCCATAACAGGCCCGTCATATGAATATCTGAAATATTTCTTGGTACTCATATTACTCTCCTTGACAAAACAAAAAGGAGAACACCCTGTTACGGATGCTCTCCCTTTGGTTAGACACTAAATATCATTCTCGCCAGGACAATTCAATGTCTTACTCGGCTTCATTAACCTCGTCGGCTTCGACCTCGGATACGATCTTCTCGTTCTCCTTCCTCGCCTTACGGGCCTTGCCCCAAGCGATGCCCTTCTTTACCAGCTTGACCAGTACGATACCCGTACCGACCAGACCAGCACCGATGAGCACACCGCCCAGAGTGTTGCCGCAAGAAGAGTTCACAGAACCCTCTTCGACCGTAGTCTCCTCGTTCATTTCCTCGACTTCGTTAACAACCATGATGTCTTCCATTTTTGTTCTCCTTTTCAAGTTAAAATATTTATTGGTGTCTTCCACCATTACAGACTGTGTAATTTTCGCGAACTTACGAAAGCTTATAATAATCGTATCTAGGAGCAATGCTATACTCAATGACAATGCACGGACGACCGTCATCCGCAATTTTGGCTTTTGTTTCGAGCTCAATCTTACCATCGTCCAGATTCCAACCGAGACGATCGCCGATTTCGATATGCGGAATATCAAGTTCATCGTAGAACTCATTCAGAGACACATACATCTCATTGATCAGGCGTCTATTGAGTTCGTTCTCGGCCTTTTTAATCTTGTCGATGTCGGACAAGAAATATCTTCCGAACGTACCGTCCAGACACAGAGTATTGCCGCGCTCGGTAACGATTACTTCGGACGCGCTTACGGGATTTTTCTTGACCTTGTCTTCTGCGACTTTATCTTTGACAAGCTCGGCTTTCTTTTCACCGATCGTCTCGACAACCGCATCGCGATATTCAGTCAAAGCCGTTTCAGAAAGCTTGTACGCAGTCGCAAGGGCTGCATTACGCTTCGCATTTACGGAACCAGCCCCGACGATACATGCGATAGAGGTCATACCGCTGACAGCCGCAGGAATATAACATTTCCATGTGGTCTTAACGGTCTCCATTGGAGTGAGTTCGTCCTTATGCTCCTCCTTCTTTTTCTCATCGATCAGTTTGAGGGCTTTAGGAGTGGCTTTGACTGCCAGAATAGTGGTGGTGATCATACCGGCAATCCCGATTCCCATAAGAATCTCTGGACTGTGCTTCTCCACCATACGGCTGGCATCTTTGATGAATTGGGGCACGTTGGGTTTGCTCATTGGTCTTATCTCCTTTCAATTTAAAAACAAAACTAAAAGGGTCCTATCGAACCCCCTTAGTCTTCATTTCTCGGTTGCAATTTCTTTTTTCAATTCATCCAGAATTTCTTCCTTCATCGCTTTGCGATTGTTAGCTTCAACCTTGTTAGTCAGTAAAGTACCAACCAATCCAAGTACAGTAACACCAACGCTCAAAGCTTTGGCAGGATCAATTTTAGGGAATTTCATAAGTCATTACCTCCTTCCTCATAAAACGGTGTGTTTTTGTCGCGTATCAGCAGTAATCTTCGAAGTCTAGAACAGGTTCACCAAGCATATAAATGATTGTGCATTCTAGGCCATCATCCATAACAGTTTTACTATGGCTGAAATCGACCCATTCTTGCCAATATAGATCAAGACAAACTTCTCGAGTCCAACCTAATTCATATCCACCGTCGACCGGTTCTACGCCCATTTCTTCGTAAAAATCGTTTAGGCGAGCATAGCCTTGTATTGTTATGTTACGATTTACTCGATACTCAGCTTGCATAACTTGCATCTTAGTTGCTCTGAAATATCTTCTAGAGAAATCATCATAGAATAATTCCTTGCCGTCATCAGGCTCGTCGTCATTCTCGTAATCCTCGTATTTATCTTTAGCGATCTCTTCTCGTACGTGTTGATGTGCGTCTTCTCCGTATAATTCTTGTACTTTCTTTTTGTACTCTTTATAAGAATTATCGACTAAAGCATACGCGCTAGCTAATGACGCTTGCTGGCGCTTATTCAATACATTCGCTCCGAATACGCATCCGAGTGTTGCAGCGCCCATAACGATTGATGGAATATAAACAGGACCTGCAACTTGAACAACTTCAAACTTCGTGAGTTTCTCACCTTTCTCTTCTTTAGCTTGCTCTAATAGAGTAATAGCTTTAGGTGTTGCTTTAACAGCCATAACCGCTGTCGCCACTACTCCCGCACCCCCAATACAAGTTAATACCGTTGACGAATTGCGTTTTAAGAATAGTTTTGAATTGGTTAATAGGTTGTTCATTTTTCTCCTCACCTTTCGGGATATGATAAAAACCAAGAGAAGTAGCGCTCTACCAACTGAGCTAAAAACGTTATCGTTTTACCGGAATTGAACCGGTGACCTCTACCTCTCCATTAAACACCTTGTAGATTTCGCGAACGTTGTCAAAAGAGAAGAGCCATTGATCTATAGCTCTTTTCTTTGATAAATTTATCCCAGTGCAACAATTGCCAAAGACAGCATACACATGATAATAACGTTCACCATAATGTTTCTCCTTTTTATTCAACCCTAGGGTTTCTATCTTCCATAAAGGAGTGTGTAATTTTCGCGAACGTTGTCAAAAGAGAAGAGCTCTTGTTAGAGCTCATCCTCCTTAGTCACCGTAAGATAATCGTCCCAGACGTCCTTAGCGATGTCCATCGATGCCTTTGTACACTTGTTCAGAAAATATTTGCTGGTAAACAGTGTCATCGCGAACGCAGTCATGATAATACCGGATACCACCAAAGCAATCGTCAAAGCGACAGCCAGCATAATAATGTCCATAATAAGTTCCTCCTAAATGAAAATTATTTTATTGGTTTCCCATAAAGGAGAATGTATTTTTCGCGAATCAAATATTCCTTCTATCAAAACATGTTTCCCAACGCTCTCTCGTTATCGGTTTCATCTTTAACGCCCACATTATTTGACGTATCGTAACAGTGGGGTATAGACCTCCGTTATTCTCGCCAGCACGTTCGTCGAAGAATTTCTTGAATTTTGGGTGCAAATATAAATCATCAGTAATCCAAGGATCTATCTCACTCCACCAGGTATGTTTAGTCTCTGGATCAAAACGCTGCTGAATGACCGCTAATCCCTTATTACCTATAGAATATAAAGTGCAACGACTATATACCGGATGATTGCATGTGTATGTATCTCCGTATTTTGATAAATATATAGCCGGTTTTTCGTAATGATATCGCATGAATCGTTCCTTCCAGTAAAAGAAAGAGGCATTGCGCCTCAATCTTTTTTGAATTTGCTCTTGATCGATTCTTTGATTTTGTTAGTTTTCTCAACTACCGCCTGCTTGACTTCAGGAATACTCATCGCCGCCGTAACAGCCAATACTGCCGGAACGATGACTTGACTAATCCAGAGTCTAGCTTCTCGGCTAGCTTCGATCTGTTTATAAGTCATATAATCGACCTCCTTTCATAAAGGGGCCTGTGTTTTTCGCGACCAAAAAGGAAGAGGCGTTGTGCCTCAACCTTTCTTTTCAAGGTGAAAATAATCTTGTTCGTCCAGAACCAACTGAAAATCGATCGCGCTCAACTTTGTAATAACAGTCTTCCATTGTTTATTGGTCACTTCGAAGAACATAAACCATTTCTCAGGTTCGTCCATCCACCCGCAATTACCGATCTCCATATCCATAAGAATACGAAATTTCGATTCGCGCTTGGTCTCGTCCAGAACCTTCAGCATAGTTACGATGCTCGATTCGTCCAAAATCAAGTGATGTCTCCGTTTCACAAAATAGTCGCTAAGTTTACTCATAATAGTTCTCTCCTTTCTTATTTAGGTTTTCACCCTTTCATAAAGGAGCTTGTAGTATGCGCGAGTAAAACGAAGAGGATATGTTTCCATAACCTCCCCGTTGGACCGTATCAATTCTTACTTCTTAGGAAATAATTTATTGATAAATCCTCGTCCCATCGCACTTGTGATCGTGCCAGTTTCCTCGAATTTGAATGTTTTCTTCGTGCCCCAAACGGTAAGACCGATAGGAAGGACGATACCCAAACCACTCAAAATGTTCTTGACCAATCGATCTTTACGATCCTCGGACATCTGCTGTTCCTTAAACTGCTTATCGATTTCTCGAGTTGCAGCTTTATCCTCAGCTTCCATTCCGACTTTCTCCATTTCGATTGCTCGATCCATAAGCTTGGTCAGTTCGTCAACCTTCGCCCTGCGTTCTTCGCCTTTCAGATAGTCACCATCCAAATCGGCAAGACCGGATCGAATCACATCGTGCAATAAAGTTTCGACGTTCATTTTAATCTCTCCTTTAAGATTTATTAGAACTTATACGTTCCATAATAGACCATGTCATTTTCGCGTTTTGAGGTTTTGTGTATCGACCTTGAACTGTACCTTTTTCTTTGAACAAATCGTCCAAACTGGCTCGTTCAGCTCAACGTAGAGATACGGCTGCTCGTCTTCCATGTCGGGAATATAAACCTTTAAGATTCCTTCGGGGCGTTTTGTACTAAGCAACCAAACCATGAAAATCGCCCCGATCAGGATTCCTATAATTATGCCGATCAGAATCTCCACCTTTACTTATCTCCTTTCTAAAATGTTTTTCCAAATTTCCTACCCGGGGAATTTTTCACATTACAAAAGTAACATCGATTCCTGTCACCCGCGTACGGAAAGTCGAAACCTAGATTAAAAAATATAAAGTTTGCTTCTAAGCTAGATTAAAAGAGAAGAGACCCTGTTATAGGATCTCCGCCCTTTGAGATGTTTCTACTTGTGGTTATTTATTTTGTTTCGTAAGCCCGACGAATGTTGCAATAAGTCCAACAACCACCGCTCCGTCAATTACACCTTCCAGTAGACCCAAGCTTATAGCTTTAGCCACCATAACGTGATCTTGTTCTGTAACGGCTTCACTGCCTTTCTTATCGATCCACTTCAAAAGTTCACGTACCATAATAAATACCTCCTTATATATAGTCTCTCATAAAGGGGTGTGTTTCCATCGCGAAAATATAAAAAGAAGAGGCTATTAACCTCTCCCTCTTTTCCATAAATTACGTACTAAAATGTATAAACCTTTGATTATCCATGCTCCGATAACAATAATGAATATCTTAATAAAGATTATCAGCACTCGTTTTAGAAACATTGAAAAATCATTCATGTTTTATACCTCCTTTCCATAAAAGGACCTGTATACATCGCGAAAAGAAAGAGCCTGTGCGATTAACACAGACTCAGTCTCCATTTTAGGAATTTTTAACCCTTATGATGTTGTCCGACAGCCAGTACATATCATTCAGACCGAACACCTCATAAAAGCTTTCGCACCACTCACTAAACGATTTCTTCGTGTCGAATTTAAGCAAACAAAATTCGTAATCTTCAATTACACTAACTTTTTGAATGCCAGTGTAATACAGCGCGAATCTGTATGCGTTGATACGCAGCGATTTATCGCAGATGAGAATGTACGTTTTCTTTTTAGCAAACAGTTTCATAACATTTCTCCTTTCATTTTACAACGTCATTATGTAGTTGTTGATTCCTCATAACATTGAATGTTTATTACGCGAAGAAAAAGAAAGAGCCTATGCGTTTAACACAGGCTCTAACTTTTACCGTTTCTTCTTAAGCATGGCTTTCAGAATGAGTACGACGAATACTACACAGATGATCAAGTCGCCGAATACGATGATAAATGCGGTACCCCCTACACTAAGCAGGAATACCGAAGTAATCAGCAGCATCAGCGCAATGACACACAGAATAGTAAACAGTATCATAATGCAAACCTCCTTTTTAAAGATTTCTCATAAAAGACAGTGCATTTCGCGCGAACAAAAAAAGAGAAGCCGTTGTTGGCTTCCCTCTTTGGTTGAAATTTTACTCGACAACGTTCATAATATGTCTCTGTTCGTATTTCTCCCAGTTTCCTTCTGCGTAAGCTTTATCGCTCGCGCGCTGGATTCGTTTGTCTTCAAGACGTTCATCCAGGCACCAGCCAGCAATAGCAATAAGAACCACAGCAATAACGATAATAGTCATAATAATTCTCCTTTTCAAATAGTTCATTCTTCCATAAAGGAACGTGTAAATTTCGCGAATGAAAAGATGCTTAATTTCGCGCCTCACTTAGTATCCAAAAGAATCGTCGGTATCGATCGTAGTACATGTCTTTACCGCAAGGAATGTTTAATCTAGTTTTCAAATATGTAAAAGATAATCCCTCAGTCACAGCACGCAGAAGGTATGGATATAAAAATTCATCAGCTTCTCTGACTGCCCATTCTATTAGTTTTATCTTTTTGGAATATTCGGCTTTCCGCATTGCGTATTTGGCAGTTATGTCAGATGGTACATTGCAACCACCTTCGTATTCTAGCTTAGCGGCAGATATACAAGATTCCAAAGCGTCCTCATGTAGTTTTCGCCACGTCGGATATTGCAGACAAAAATGTTTAAGTTCGTAGTGTCTATGTTTATCGATCCAATACTTGTTTTTTGCAGATATTTCTGGACGTATTACTGTTGCCATTTTTATTACCTCTCTTTTTCATTTGGGCTATTTTATAAACATTTTCAAACTTCGTTGGTATAACCATACCTTCAATACTCTTTCGTACCGATCCGTCACTCATATGATGTATAATCAAAGTTTCACACCTCGACTATGACTAAAGAAATAGAATCCGAAATCGCAATCTTCTATGCCGAGTAGCGACTGTATTTTTTCAGCCTCATTTAACGTCATAGGTGCTTTACCGTTAAGCTTCAAATTTGTATTCGAGTACGATTTACCTATGTATACTGCCACATCATTTATGGTCATACTTTTATCAATTAACAACTTTTTAATCTCTTTAGTATTTATCATTTTGCGTCACCTCGTACGAAATATAGTTGCGTTATGCGACTAACAGTATAGTAACTACCATTTGTGAGAAAAATATGAAAAGAAAACGAAAGTCGCGTGACGTGAACAAAATTATCGCATTATGCGAAAAAGTATTTTATAATGAATGTTGAAGAGGTGAATATATGAAGAACGAGGAAATAGGCAAGCGAATACAGCAACGACGCAAAGCCTTAAATATATCTGTCTTGGACATAGCGTCTTACACGGGATTAAGTAAAGCTACCATACACAGATATGAGAATGGAGATATTAAAAATATCAAGTTACCTGTCATAGAGACTATAGCATCCATTTTGAATGTGAACCCATTATGGCTCATCGGAAAATCTGAGCGTAGAGAGCGTATAGACGGTAAGACTAACGATTTATGTATAGCGCTCACAAAGATGATTATGTATGTGACCGAAACTCAATATTTAACCTGTGGTAGTAGATTAATTACGGAAATAGAACGAAAAATGATCGCTAACACTCTGCAACTAGCAAAAGACATCTTAGAAAAAGGGGATTGAGAGATATGATGACGAATACGAATGAAGAGATATGGGTGGCGTTATACCCTCGAGTATCGACTTTAGAACAAGCTAGGGATGGATACTCGATCAATGAACAGATTGATAGAATGAAAAAATATTGTGAGGCTAAGGGATGGAATGTTTACAAAATATATACTGACGCGGGTCATTCTGGAGCAGATACCGATAGACCAGGTTTACAGGAACTCATAAAAGACGCTGAAGGAAAACGATTCAATGCCGTTTTAGTATATAAACTTGATCGACTTTCACGTTCTCAGAAAGACACATTGACTTTAATTGAGGATGTATTTTTACCAAACGATGTAGATTTTATTAGTATGACTGAAAACCTGGATACAAGCACTCCTTTTGGACGAGCTATGTTGGGTATTTTGAGTGTGTTTGCTCAATTGGAAAGAGAGCAAATTAAAGAGCGTATGTTAATAGGTAAAATGGGTAGAGCAAAAGAGGGTAGATGGTGCGGTAGTCATTATGTTCCAATTGGATACGATTTAGTAGATGGTGAATTGGAAATAAACGAGTATGAAGCTATGCAAATACAAGAACTATTTCGCCTGTTTAACCTTAGAATATCTCAACGACGGGTTGCAAAAATGTTGAATGATAAAGGTTATACTACTAAAAACGGAGGTACTTGGGAAGGTAAACATTATCTCAGACCAATACTAGAAAATAAGCATTATATAGGAATGGTTTCGCACGGAGACGATTGGTATGATGGTATACATGAAGCTATTATCGATCTAGATACATTTGAAAAAGCTCAGAAAATATTAGCGGAACGTGATGCTGAAGTGGATGCTAGGGAACCAAAAATAAATTCGGTAATCGCAGGATTAGTACATTGTGGTCAATGCGGTAACAAATATTTTCATAGAGTTGCTAAATCCGGAGATAAAGAATGGGGTTATTACACTTGTTACAAACGCACAGCTAATACTGGTAAGTGGAAAGAATTACCTAGAGACCAACGCTGTAAAAATAAGAATTGGAAGTCTGTAGATTTAGAAGAAAAGATTCTTGGTGAGATTCGTAAACTAGCACTTAATCCTGACGCATTCGAAATAAACTCTATCGAAGACGACAATGCTGCCAGAATACAAATATTAGAAACACGTATTAAAACGATAGAATCACAAATTAGTAAATTGATGGACTTATACTCAATCGGCGGTATAGATTTCGAAGCCGTGCAACAAAAAATGCAACCTTTACTTGGTGAGAAGGAAGGTCTTATAATTGAAATCCGAAATCTCACAATAAAGGATAATAAGATGTCTAAGGACGAAGCTGTTGGTATCGCGTTAAGCCTTTGTGATGTGATTGACGAGGGAGATATTGACGAGATTAAATTCCTTATTCGAGAGTTGATAACTAAAATATCAATAGACGATGAACATGTTCATATCTATTGGAAGTTCGCTTAAACTCAAGCCCTGCCTATATTGGCGGGGTTTTCCCTTATTTGTACATTAAGTTAACCCACTTAAAAGTAGACTAGCTTAATGTGTAAAAAGAAAGAGTCCTTGCGGGCTCTCCTTTTGAGAATATCACTCTTCGCAGATATGTTGAATAGCTTTAAGTTTATCAGAAGAATACATACTGGAATTTGCTATTTTAATTACAGCCTTATAGAAATCAGCATCTTTATCTTTTCCTAGCAGTGCGATTGCTGTATTTTTATCAGCTGAAAACATGCCACTTTCTAAGATGGAACCAACGGCATCGCTATATTTAACTTTGTCGTTGAAACACAACTTATCAATAGCATCTTTCGATGATGCGTAATACAGAATAGCTGCTACCCCAGATAATGCGATTTTAACGCCTGATTTAGCAATTTTTCCAACAATTTCTTTAGAACCAGTAAAGTTTCTCATATCTATTACCCCCTAGTTTTTTTCTCATAATAGGGCTTGTATGGCGCGCGAAAAAGCAAAAATGAAAGTCCATGCGGACCCTCATTTCCCGATTTTAACAACCCAACCTTCTTTGTCTACAATGATGGTCATTTTAAACCCTCCCTATAAACTGAAATTAGTGTTGTCTTTCTCTCATAATAGGGGTTGTATCCGTCGCGAAAAAGAAAAGCCCTTGTTAGAGCTTTTCTCCACAGAACGGACAATAATTAATTTTAATATGCGTTTCATTCACAGTATATAGCCCGTCTCGAAGTTCGACCGCGTCATCAATGATCAATTCGTTAATGGTTGGGTCGTCGTCACATTGGTATCTATTAATAGATACATCAGTTACGTACTTGCCATACCGAATCCGTTTGATACGTTTGACATCGTTCGATTTCTCGTCTAAACCTATGTACGTGAATTTACAATATTTACACATAATTGTCACCTTCCTTTCATAATATCGCATGTTTTTTACGCGAAAAAATAAGAGGGGTTGTAGCCGTAGCTAGCCCCTCTTACTCTTTTATTCTGTAATTTCAGTAGTGGTTTTGTTAAACGCGTCGTTAAACTCGCTAACAGCGGCCTCGATAAGAACACGCATCTCCAACTCACTGATCAGGATACCTTTTTCAGCAAGCATTTCAGACATGGATTCCAAAGCCTTATTCAGTTTCTCTTCGCCGTGCAGATCCTTATAGACCTGCTCGACAAACTGAACAGTAACCTTGGCGACTTCTCGTTTGGTCTTATCGTTTATGTATTTCTGATAAATATTCTTTACGACAATACCCAAATAACCACCGATAGCAGTTACGATGGTGTACAAAATGGCAGTGCCATATTCATTGATGAATTGTGCGAACATGATGGATCAGTCCTCTCGTTTAATTTCCAAAGATTCGTTGGATGCCCTGATCAAGTAAGAAGTCCTGTTCAACTTTTTGAAGCTCATCCGCTTTTTGCAAAGCAGCTGTCATATCCCCGTTACAATGAGCGTCGGGGATACGCTGTACTGCACGAGCGGTAGCCTCAGCCAAAACAACCGCGGCTCTCCCATTTTGCATGATCATGAGCATAAGTTTTTCAGTATTAGCTTCACGTTGTTCGCGCTCTCGCTCTTTTTTATCGATATGCCGTTTGAGAAACCAAACCAACAAACCCATGATGGCGGTAGGTATACCCATGGCCGCGATAAACGCTGCGAAATTTTCCATATGACACCACCCCCTCTCGGAATATAAAATTATTCAGCCTGCGTATCGGCTTTATCACAGTCCTGCGCCAGTTTTTCAACGTACGCCAGACACTGCGCCATGATTTTCGTATTCTCGCCCTTGGTCTCAATCATAGCCAGGGTGTTATACAGTTTAATAAGATTTTCTTTCATGTTATTTCTCCTTTCATTTCTCCTGTTATACATATGCTACGTTAAGCATTGTTGCAGTATTGTTCGGTAATACGGTATTCGCGACGGTACAACGAGCGTTAAGTGTAATAACGTCACCCGCAGCAACCGAAATAATAGCAACTCCCGAAGTCATCGAGAATCCTTTAGTATTCAGCTGAAGGTAAGACGAAATCACTTCAGTTCCGTTTTTATAGATATAAACGCCTTTGTGGCTATCAGAAACCGCAGATGCATTGAAATATATGTTACCACACACCATCACATTACCGGCTCGAGGACATTTAATACCGCCTCCCGAGAACGTAAAGCCCGTGTCGTTTCGAACCACCCACGTATTGAGAGTGAGCTGCGTGATAGTATTAGCCGCGATCGATAACGACGACGCACTGCCTCTAGCAGAAGCAGCGGACCTAGCCTGCGACAGTTCTGTTTTTGTAGCATACGTGGATGTGATTGTGTTACCAGAACCGTCCTGCGTAGCCGTGGTTGCCGATGTAGCATTACCGCTCAGAGTAGCAGTAAGTGTACCGTTCACCTTTAAACCGCCAGTGACAGTAAGCACGCCGCTCGAATTTTCAATGATGCGAGAAGTATAGTCCGTTGTAGATTTTCCGAAATGGAAATCGATATGCGGCGTGGCGTGACACAATTCAATACCGTTGTAGAACGTCGCCGAACTATTCACGTACAATGCACCATTGCACGTTGTCATGTTTCGAATGTATGCACTAGACAGTGTGATGTCTCCCGGGGACGAAATTTGTATATAACTCGGTTCAATGTATATCTCACTCTGTGTACTACCGTGATCTCCTTCGGCGTATATGGTTACATAAGAAGCATCGCTGTAGTCAGCATACGACATCGCACCAATAACAGCTCTAGCGCCATGTGTTGCATTCGACTTTGATACGAGGTTTGCAAATGTGTAATTACCGACATGTGTACCGCTCGTGTTATTACCAGAACCGATATACATAATCGAATATTCTTTAGCATTAGTATACCAAGCATTGGACGTCATGATATGCACATTTGGCGCAATTATATCGACCTTGTCCGATTCAATGGCCATAGTGTCGAAATTCGTATTTCCGGAATAGTTATGAGCATATATAGTGCCGACACCGCCACACAAATTAACCTTAGCAGCCTTAGAGTTTTTACCCAAATCGATTTGATCAGCCGTAAACGACGCCAATACGGTCGTGCCTTTACGAATATCAACACTGTCGCTATCGAGATATACATTCTGGCCCGCCGACTGACCGATAGTTACGGTGCCTCCGAACGAAGCCAACGATGTACCAGACGAATTGAGAATATTGAATGCGGACGATGTGATCTGTGCTCGATTTCCAACCCACGAACCGCTGGACTTGTTACCGACAAGAAGACCGTTTGTAGAGTCGTAGCTTAAGAAATTCGTAGCCGTTTTAGCAGCGTTCGTCGCATTCGTATTAGCGGTGTTAGCCGTACTCTGAGCCGTTGCCGCGTTAGCTTTTGCCGTATCAGCTGTACTCTGAGCCGTTGCAGCATTTGTTTTAGCCGTATCCGCTGTGCTTTGGGCCGTTATAATGTCTTCGACAGCATCGTTTAATGAAACAGTCAAACCATCGGCGGTCACTTTCAACTCGGCAATGGCGGTTTCGTTATCCGTGACTTTTTTGGCAACGGTACTAACACTGCTTTCGGTCTGAGACACGCGCGTCGTTAAATCCTTATACTGCTTTGCGGTAGCCATGTCTTCTGGAGCAGGTCCGTACGCGGTCGCCACAGTCCCCTCTTCGATCTGTAACTCGGTAAGCTGAATAGTTCCCGTCCACGATCCGCTAAACCACACCTGCACGGAAAAGTAGCAACCGGTAGTGTTTTCCGTAACCGGATGCCACATTTTGAAATATTTCCACTCGGTAGTATCAGACGTAGCAATATCAACCTGACTATTGGTCTGCCATGCGGACGATATGTTGTTCTGCGATCTTGTACGTAATGCCACAAGAGAACCACTTTTTGTAGTGATTTTTGCCTTGCCGCTAATTGTATACGTCTTACCTTTTTCGAAGCAATATAACTTGGACGCATCCGGATTGCAGAATCGATAATATATCTCATTACTGGAAGACGAACATTCAAGAGTCAATACACCATTTTTATTTGTCCAGTTCGTTACCTGGGATAGACTTATACTAGAATCTCTACAACGAACCGGCGAATCATCAGTAGCAGTGTCAACCAGCAAGTTTCTACCACCAACGTCCAGATTGTTGAAATCGGTTTTGGTGACATATGTACTCGAAACGGTCGTCTGGAACCCATTAAGATTCTGTTCGAGCGACGTTACTTTGTTGTTCACAGTTGTAACGGTGCTGTTATCGGCTTTATTCGCAATCTGAGTGGTATGTTCTGCAACAGTTGCCGATAAGCCATTGACTGTCTGATTCAGCGTGGAATATTGCGTCGACAGAGTGTTTATACTTCCGTTTAACTCGCTCTTCGCAGTATTGATATCCTGCTGCCAAATCTTGTTCGAGATCTGACCCTGAATGGTGGAAATTTGAGTACCCTGAGACGATATAGTCTCGCCCATTCCACTCACAGTCGTGGTCATGGAGTTAAACGCCACATCCAACGTCTGCTTCTTATCGTCGAAATAGACCTTGGTGGATTTAATAGTATTAGTGCTACCGTTAATCTCCGTGAACAAACTATCAATATCAAGCTTGCTGGCGGAAATATTGGCGTTCGCACTTACCATATCGTTACGGATGATCGCATCTTTGATGGCGCTATCGGTAATACCACCTTCGCTGAACATCAGCTTTCCGTCAGCATCCCAAATATTGATGGAGTAATCGTTGGATGCATCCTTGCCGATCTGCACACGGACTCGAGTATCGTCGCTTATCTGGATTGTCTCATCAGATATAAGCAGACTTCCGTCCTCCGACTTCACACGGACGTTATTCGTGATAATATCACCAGCAGTAATTTTGCCAGCGGATATATTCTCGATCATGGCAGACTTGATCTGCGCATCACCAAGCTGCGCTATTACCGCGTTAGCAAAGGACGTTTGGATTGTCGTACCGGATGCCGAGCCAAATATCAATGTATTGATGTCGGCCATGTCGGCATCCAACACACCAATAGAGGCTTTTACGGCATTCAGTTCGGTAACATTTGCTTTATTGGCCTTTAGCGACCCAATTTCAGCATCGACGGCTGTGAAATTCTTAGTCGTTGTAGTTTCAAATGCGGCATGCGTACCCTTTATGGAATTAACTTCAATATTGGTAGCATTAAGATTTTCAATAGTAGCAAATTCAGACTCGAGTCTTGAAGTCTTGACGTATGTAGATTCGATTGTATCAGCCTTGATATAATCAGCCTCTAACTTTTCAGTCTTTACATACAGCGACTCAATCGTATCGGCCTTCATGTAGTCAGCTTCTAACGTCTCGGTCTTGACATAGTCCGAGAGTAGAATATCAATTTTTGCAAACTCTGCTTCTAACTCTTCGGCTAGTATTTTACCAACAACCATGTTACTGATGTCTTCAACGTTTTGTCTAGTTGTAGACGGAGCCGTCAGGTTACCATTTATGATCGCCGAGTGGTTCCGGATACCAACAACTACTCGATCCCCATCCGATACGTTGGTCACACTTGAGATGGGTGTTAACAGATCAGAACCGTCGATTCGTACCCATTTTGAATTATCATACTCAACGATGGTTCCGTACATTGTTTTGTCGGTAGACGTATCACGATTCGGTTCATTTGCGAGCTTAGCAAACTCCTGTATCAAATCGTCAGACAAAATCACAATACATCACCTCCACAACTTTTTAGTAAATACCGCTTTTTCCGTTACCGGACATCCGGGCTGACATTTAATAGACTGATAGACGACTTTAGCTTTAACATCGACTAAACCGGCTCTAACATAATTGAGTCTGATACAATCGCCAAGTCTCACAGGACAGTATCCGTGAGTATAGGAGATCGTATACTCCAGGCAGGACATTTCTCGCAGGACCTGTTCGGCATATTCCTGAACATGTTTCGCGGTAGGGTTACCGGGAAGTCCAGGATTCGGGACTCGATGCGTGATTGTACGACCTCGGTTGACTGTCGAAATCGGACTATTGGGGTCATCGTTAACAGCTTTTCCGTAATAGTATTCGGTACCGGTAGAATAGATAACCTCGACTACATTCGGAATACCGTACAGATCTCGATTCACACTAACCTCTGGGTGCAGGATCGAGCTATTACTGTCGTCATAGGTCCAAACCGGCTGAAGAGAAGCCGTATCCTGTTCTGGAACGAATAAGATACGGCACATCTCATCTAGACCAAGTTTGTATTTGACGTTCGCTATCAGATCGTTCGTGAATGAGATCCATGTGTCCTCTGTATTAGCGACAAAATCGTTATACAAAGTTTTCGAATGCATAGTTTTAACCACGGGAGCTCTCGCATTATCTCGTACGATCTGATAGGCACGCTCCATAATATTTCCACCCCTGAGCATAGAATATCCCAGAGGTGGATTGTTCTCCTTGAGTTCGATTAACGGCGTGTATGCATCCATAGAACTACTATGCGATTTACCATCAAAGCTCGAACTCGGTGTTTGGACTAAGAAAGTACCCAACGGGAAACGCTCTCTTAATCCATTTTGAATTGTAACAAGATAGACTCTGATATAACACTCGTCGGTGACATCAGTTACATCGATCGTCGCAGAACCAAGAGTCTCTGCTTCGGAATCCCAGTTAATAGTGCATGATTTAACCTTATCGAGGATTTTTTTGTCTTTCCACGAGATAGGGTCGACTAAATAATACTCGAAAGTCTGCTGCATTGAAGCCGACCAATTAGGCATATCATACACCTCCTTCTACTCTTGTTACGGTTAATGTTACCGGAATCGTCATTTCGAGATGCTTCTGACTAAACGAAACCGTTATAGTCGCCCAGTATCCAGTACCAGACGGCTCTCTGACATATACGTCGCCGGTGTATATAGCCAGACGGCGCAATGCATAGATGGTTTCCTCGTCATCCGCTTCAACATCGACATTCCACGTAGCAGACGAACCGAGCTGAGTTCCGTAATAAGTTACAGCTCGTTTTCTCCCTATGTATTTCACAAGAGAGACGTCGGTGTCGTACGATTCGGAAACATCGATATTGTACGGGAGCCGCAGTAACGAACCGGTCCATGCGGGTTGGATTAATTGATCCTCCGATTCACTGTTGAAGTTAGACCATTCCTCATTCCACTGAATAATAATGGCTTTCTCGCCAATCGGATAACTCGGCATATCATAGTAGCTTACAGCGCCAGTAGAATCGGTTGTAGCTACAATTCTGTACCGAGCATAGTCCAACGCCGGATGAGGGTCGGTCACGAACGCTCTGCTCGTATTCTTGAGACCCGTAGCCAATTCGGTAAATGAGCCATCGAATTCTCGTCTGTATACCGAAAGGGTTACACCTTCGACAAGCTGGGGTGTATTGGAGCCCTCCGGTGTATACTCACAGTACGGTCTGATATAAACCGCGACGTTGTCCTTATCGACACCAATTTCGGCATCAGGAGAATATACATCATCATCCCATGCCACTCTGAATGCTGCCGTTTCGGTCTTCGTCAGACCAGAATTCATCGCAACTGTGCATCGAACAAGATATACGACGTTATTTTCGAGCCTAACATTACCGGCCGAGAGTTCGACAAGCAATGCGTCGTCGGTGTCGAAATATTTCGAATATACCGGTTCGTCCACATTTACCATTTTGACGTTACCGAGTTCGTCCGTTGTCTCATATGCTTCCTTGGCAACAATGGATAGACTATAACCGACCGGAGCTTGGGTAATCGGTCCGGCTACACCGTAAACGTAGAACGGATACGATCTAAGAACATCTATCGGGTTCTTGTCTCGATCAGTCACGCTAAGGGTCAACACTGCCGGAGCATAAATATCAACAACTCTCTGGATGGACCAATCGCCATAGTCACCAGTTACACCAGCAGTTCTAACGCGCCACAATATTTGTGTACCATACGTCAAACCTGCGGTGTCGAACGTGTACGAACTGGTTCTATCTTTTTCTTCCTCGTCTTCGCTGTTCTTGATCGTCATCACTTCAATAGATCCGCCGATGGTCAGTTCGAGTTCGGCATAAGTCTGGCTCGAACCGTCCTCGGCATTATGGACCCAGTAGAATATAACAGGTTCACCGGTAACAGCAGTAGTCGTGGAAGACCAGGTGGTAGGTGCTGCCGGGTCTTTTCCTATGGCGATAGACTTGATTTCACTCCATTCGGAGTTACCGCCATCGTTTGTAGAGCAAACTCTGAAGAAGTATTCGTCTCCGGACTCGAGACCGGTTATCTCAGTGTGAGTAACTGTGGAATCAACAGATGTCGACTGGACCTCAGAAGCGTTACTGTCGAAATATGTTACATCCGTAGTGTACTCAACTGTATAACCGGTCGCGATACTCACCTTAGACCATTCGATATAAACTGAAGTTTCAGACAATGCTCTCAATTCAGTTATCTGTTTCGGAGGGGTCGGCATGGAGTGCGCCGGAGAAGAATATTCAGACCAATTACTTCTAACACCGTGTTTGTTTACGGCTCTAGCACGTACTCGATAAGTACAACCAGCCTGGACGGTATACTTAACCGTGGTTTGATTCTGCCAAGTCGTACCAATTACGATGGTTGACGCATCTGCGGCCAATAACATATTGTCCCAAGTCGATCTGATCTGAAATTCGACCTCTCTTGTAAGATCGTCCAGGTTATTTATATAGGCCGTAAGCGTGTGCTTGTCAATGCTGACATCAGGTACACTCGGTACGGGGGCGGGGTTATTTTCGAAATAATACCGTTCAGCAGTGGACCATTCCGCAGTCCAGTAAGCAATATCGGTATTATTAACCTTATATTTCTTTGATTCCGGCTTAACAAGGAACACCACTTGAGTTGCATTGCTGGGGGCAGTGTAAGAACAACTCAATTGTTTCTCTGTGGTTTCCGAACCGAGGAGCATAGTGCCGTCGGCTGTATAATACCACCATCTAACCGTGTAATTAAGAGTATTACTTTTATCCCATTTCCAGGTGGCGTATATGGTTCTATCCGTTTCCGCCTGCAAACCGAATGTCAGTATGGTTGCTTTATTAGCCATGCATTATGTCCTCCTTTCTATCCTAGCAGCTCTGACCAGAGTCTTCACTGCATCCGAAATATTGCTACCGTCATCATACGTGATACCGCTAATGGTATTGTAGGTATTACCGACTTTACCCAGGTTCTTATTGAGCTTGTTAATCGCCGAAACAACTTCGCTGTTATCTCCATTTTGACCGTAGCCACGCATCGATGCGCTGATGGCACCAACATGTCCCAATACGCCGACAGAAGGTCTCATGCCGAACATTCCGCTTATGGAGCTAACGCCAGATTCAACATCGCTCAGATCCAGAACCGGACGAATAGTCGGCTGAGTATCCATATCACTGTTGATGATATCGACAACTCTGCGTATAGCGTTGCTAAGACCCTGTTTTGCAGAATCAGCCATCTCGGAACCAGCTTTGTAAGAAGCGTCCGCATAGTCATACAGCGCGTTGACAAAGCCCTGACCGGAATAGTCGCCGATCTCATAGAACTCCTTCGACGGAGAATTGATTCTCAGGTGAGCTCTAGCCGCAGCAACAGCAGAAGCCGCCATGGAAGCCGCCGCGGAAGCAGCGCTCGCGATGTTCGCTCTAATACCCGTAGCAAAGCCGCTAGCAACGTATGCGCCGGCATTATAGAAACTGCTATAGTAGCTTCTCATACCGTTAATAGCACTACGAAGCATATCAGAAAAGAGTTTCGATGCGGCACTCGTACGTGCTTTACATCCCTTCTCGAATTCCATGATCAACGAATTGCCAGCTGCTGCGAAATACGTTTGTTTGGACTTGATACCACTAATGATAGGTGTTATTATTTTCTGACCGACAGATGTAAGTTCGGACTGAGCGTTACTGAACGCTTCAACGAAACTCTCGATACTTATGTCGCTCAACGATTTTGCAGCATTCTTAAACGACTTTACACCGCTGGCATCGATGCCCGCCAGACTACTGATGAAATTCTTAAGGCCAGTAATACTGCTTATGGACTTCTCAACTTTACCAAAATCGGCACCGGACACCGATTCGGAATAACTCTGTACGGCTTCACCAATCGTCTTGACTTTCTTGAACTGACTAATACCCTCGGCTTCAAGATTCTTCATGTTCTTGACGAGCATAATGAGTCTATTTGCCACGGTTATCGCATTGTCAACACCCAGCGTGTCTATGTCGGCGACTTCCGCAGAGAAATCAGTGATACTTTCGCCAAATTTGACTAGCTTATTGCCGAAATTGGCGATGGACATCTTTCCGTCGAACCATTTATTCTCGGGAATAGATTTCTGCAGTAGTGCCACGACTTTACCCGCATTTGCAGCTGCAGTTACCGCTTCTGCGTCGATATTTCCAGAAACTGTATTCGAGAAACTTACGATGGCCTCGCCGAATTTGACTATCTGGGTTCCAAACAGTCCAATATCCTTAACGCCACTAAATCCCTGAGCGATACCGTTAATGGACTCCAGAGAAGACTGAAGTTTCGCCATAAGTGTACCGGCATTAGCAGCCGCCTTAATAGCGTCCTCATTGATACCGCCATCCTGAGACACCGTTTTAGAGAATTCCACGATAGCGTTACCGAATGCTACAAGCTGGGTTCCAAACAACGACATGTCTTTCTCGCCACAGAACCACTGGACCACACCACCGGTTCCAACGAGACTTTCTTGCATCTTAGACATGATCGTTCCGGCATTAGCAGTTGCGGTTATGGCGTTTTCGTTAATGCTACCTTCCTGGGATACTGCATTAGAGAACTCCACGATAGCGTTACCAAATGCTACAAGCTGAGTACCAAATTCGCTAAGATTCTTCTCACCGCAGAACCACTGAACAACACCACCAGTTCCAGCTACTTTAGACTGAAGCGTGGCCATTACAGTACCGGCATTCGCGGCGGCGTTCACAGCTTCTTCGTCAATTTTACCTTTAACAGTATCGGAGAACTTAACGATAGCCTCACCGAACAATACGATTTGAGCGCCAAAGTTATTGAGATTCTTTTCACCACTAAACCACTGAACAATACCACCAGTACCGGTCATCGTAGCCTGCATTTCAGCAAGCATCTTACCAGCGCTGGATGCCGCAAGAACAGATTCTTCGTCTATCTTACCTTTGACCTTATCAGAGAACGTGACAATGGCGTCGGCGAATTGGACCATGTTTGTTGCGAAAACGTCCATTGAGGACTCGCCAGATATAAGTGATGCACCCCATTCCAGAATTCGTGCACCGGAAATAAGTGCCATCATTTTGACCAAATTACCCGCTCCGGTAACGGTAGCGTCATCTATGGTTTTCACCCCGTCTACAAAGCCGGAAAGATTATCCATAAATGTCGACAGGTTAGACGCAACCTCAGGGAGGCTATAAGTGGCGGAATTCAAGAAACCACCAACTATGCCACCAAAGAACGATCCGAGACCTTCGCCTATTTTCTGAAGAATTGGTATACCCTTATCGATGAACGTTTCCAGTTGCGGGAATTTATCGACTAGCGCGCCTATTCCGACGATCAAGCCACCGATACCTGCTATAAGTACGGCCAACGCACCGATGCCAATGAAAGCCGCCGGACCCAATGTCCCAACGCCGCCCAATAAGACCAATGCTGCCGACATCGATATCAACAACAAAGACAACGACTTTGCAACTTCCATCGACGGTATAACATCGAAGTGATCCATGAGGCCCAGTATCAATACCAATTCGCCCAATACGAGACCCATGAGAGCCATTGCTCCAACACTCTTCATAGCAGCGGGACCAGCTTTGCTTGCGATAAACATTGCCCCAGAAAGAGCAAGAAGTAACGTCGACAATGCCACAGCTGCGCCGAAGGTAGATTCGACTGGTAACTTAGCCAATAAATATAAAGCTCCAGTAAGAACACCAATCGCCACGGTCATGACAATCAGAGAACCCATCGCTTTCTGCATTGTTCCAGCAGCTTTCACGACCGACGAGAATACGAGCATAAGCATAGACATCGCAATAGTCGCGCCAGCTAACTTCTTTCCATCGATGAACGACAATGCTATGACGGCTGCTGCGATAACACCGATGGCAATTGCCATCCCGATGAAAGTACCCTTTACATCGCTGGCGCCTTTTGTGGCTTTGACCAATCCCATCATAAACAACGACAGGAATCCAACCGCCACTATGCCTTTGGCTAATCCGCCAAGGTCGATCAGACTAAGAACGACTGCCATACCGGCAAGAATAGCAATTGCGACAGACATCAGGATAAGCGTGCCAGCCACTTTCGGCATCTCTTTACCGCCGATTTTTGTCGTCAACACAAGAAGTGCAATTATTCCGACTAATCCGGCGAGTCCAGCGGCCGCTTTACCCATATCGCCCCAGGTCATACCGGCTATTAATCTGGCGACGATAGCCAGGATCGCAATAGCGCCAGATACCTTAAGAAGCATCGGACCAATAGCTTCCATATTCCTTCCAGGTATCATTCCGATTAACTGAAGTGCCGCTACGAACACCAACAATCCGCCAGCTAATACGCCAAGACCAATTCCGCCTTGTTCAAGTTCGGATTTAGACATCCCTGCTATGATTTTAACAATACCGACGAGTAATAACATAGCTACGGATATCTTAAGAAGCATCGAACCTATTTTATTGAAGTTGACGTTACTAGGAATCAACGCTATGAGCTGGAGCCCCAATACAAACGCCAACAAACCACCAGCGACTGCTCCAAGGGCGATTCCAGCGTATCTAAGTTCACGTTTGGACATTTCGGATATGATTTTAGCAACGCCAACAAGTAATAACATTGCGACGGACATCTTGAGCAAGACTCCGCCAACTTTATCAATACTTTTGGTGTTTCCGGTTTTGGCCAACATGCCATACGCAACCATAACCGCGCCAAGTGCAGCAATTATAGCGATAACACCGCCAATACCCTGCTCATACTTCGCCGGATCTTCTATCGAAGCGATAGATTTTATAGCCAACGATAACAGCAGAACTGCCGCAGTCAGACCGATCAGGAATAGCGAGATCTTTCCGAACTGAACACTAACATCAATAGAATTAAGCTTCGAAGCGACGAGAGCCAAGACGCCCATTACAACTGCAATCGCAGTTATAGCGCCGACAGCATTCCATATTTTCTTACCGTCTTCGACCTGTGCCAGCAAATATACCGACGCAGCCAAAATGCCGATTGCTACCGCAAACATGAGAATACTCTGAGCGGTCGTCTTGAATCGTTTGGCGGCCATGTTCTTTTTAAGACTTTTCCCGAAAGTTTCGACCACATCAGCCACATTCTCGAAAACATCACCAAGACCAGCAAGCGGAGAAGTAATGTCCTCAACTATGCCAATCACCTTGTTCACGGTAAAGAGAATACCGCCACCAATAGCTACGGCAAATATCTTACCGAAATCAATGTTCTTGATCCAATCGATTATGCTGGTAAAGAGGCCTTTAATGGTATTCCAAACAGCGGATGCTCCATTTTGAATTCCTTGAACGAAACCCGCAGTGGTATTCTCACCGACTTCCGCCATTTCAGTAGACGGTGAATGAATACCCAGAACTTCGCAAATTCCTCTCAGAATTTCCTTACCGAGTGCAATCATCGCATCGACAATCTCAGGAGCGCCTTCTTTGATACCGTTAGCGAAACCCTTGATAATGTCGGCCGGAATATTTTCAGAATCCTTAAGCGAACTGAACCATTCGCGAATAGACTTACCTGCTTCGCTCAGCTTGGTCATAAGGTTCGCAAACGATTCCATTCCAGATATGCCTCCGAATAACGCTCGGAAACCATCTCGAACTCCCGTTACGTAATTTACAAAGTCCTTAAACGCTTTAGATTCGCCGATCGCTTTAATCCAGCCACGCACTGCGTTGACTGCTCTCTCGATGATTGGGGCCACGAACTCGATTGCACCGGAAATATCCAGAACAGAGTCCAACCAATCCCGAAATCCAACGATGGCGTCACCGACGGAAGCCGTAACATCCAAAATATCGAGATCGAAATATTTAAGCAGTTCGGTAACTGCTTTAAAAGCTATTTTCAAACCACCGCCGACCAACGTCGATACGATGTCGATTATAGCGAACACGCCCTTCAAGGTTCTCTGCAGTTTATCAGAAGTCTCTTCACTCATGATTAAACTGGTGGAGAACTTATGGAGAGCCGCTATCATGTCATACAATTTAGCGGATCGCTCTTCCATCGACTTTGGCGGGAAAATATCCTGCCATGCGACCTTCAGAGCGGTAAACACTCCGATCAAACCCTGCCCAGCATTCTTAAACGAATTGATTAAGAGGTTTCGACCGCTTAACTGGTCCATATCTTTTATCAGTTCATTGACGGAGATGCCAGTCTTTTCGGACTGTTCTTTTAAATCATGAAATGCCTTTATCTCCGCTTTGGTAAAACCGATAGATTCTAGCTGAGCATCAGACATCTCGACGAGCTGTTCAACAGTTGTCGCTTGCGTTTTATTGGCTTCTTCCTGAGCCTCGTTAAGCTGCTCGACATGTCGAACGCTACTGCCTAACCGCTCGTTAATCATGTTCTGTACTTTGGCCCAGTCATATCCAGCTTCGGTTAGTTTGTCCCATCGAGCCTGGCCGTTACCGAACTCGCCGCCAAGAACCTTATCAACCACTTCGACATAATCTTTAGTGACTTCTTTCATCTCCTCGGTCGCGCCAGTAACGGAACTGATTTTTTCAGCCAATTTAGCAAACGGAGATCCTAATGCGCCTTCCAACAGTGTATTCCGGAAATCGGCCGTCTTGGTGATGAATTCACTTATGAAATTGGTAAGTCCGGTCCATAACACCTTAGCCTGATCCAAATCGCCGAACATGATTTGCCAAGTATCTTTCCATCCAGTACCAGCAGTAGCCTTGAGCGACTCTGTCATCTGAGTAAAGGTTTTGATATCTTGTGCGGCGCTATAGGCTTTTTTACCGATTTCGGTAGTCTCATTACCATAGTCGCCGAATACTTTCATCATTACATCAGTCGTAGCCCACTGTTCTTGCAGACCATCAATAAATAACTGCTGTAACGTCAAAGTTTTGTTTCCGGCTTGATATGCGTCTTCGCCGACTTTAGTAAGTGTACCCTGGGCTATGGCGGCTTCAACCATCTGGTTTTTCCATTCCATGGTGGCGATGCCAGCATTGTTTATGGAATTGTAATCCATTCTAGTTAAGTAACCAGTACCGATTGCCTGACCCAGATTATAGAATGCACTGCTAGCCTGACTAGCTCCACCACCAGCAAGAGCCGTAGCATTGGCTATGCCGATCATAGCCGTAATTGACTTTTCCAAGTCCACGCCGGCATTTGTAAATTTGGGCAAGTTATTAAGCATGTCAGCCGTACTATAAACGGTTTTGTCGGCATACTCGTCTAACTTTTTAAGTTCTTTTTCGACCTGATTAGCTGTTTTACCGGTAGCAGCCATCGTGGTCTGAACAGCGTTCAGCGTCATCTCGTATTCACTGAAACCATCGCTGATCGGGGCTATCGTAAGCGATTCTACAAATCTTTTTGCAGCATTGACTGCCGAATTGGTTATATTAGTGAGGGCGGTTACCCCCATGACTTGCAGTGCTGAAAACTTGACACCTACCGATTCTACAGCCGTACCAAGACCAGTCATATCGACCTTCTTAGCAGCGGAATTAACGTTTTCCAAACCCTTTGTAGCACCGTCTAAGTGTAGCTTTTGCTTAAACTTATCCAGTGTGGACATCGTTTTGGAAACATTCTGTTCGAAGTGTCTATTGTCAAACCGCATTTCTACGACTTTTTGATCAATAGTCGTACTCATAGCTTGGTAACCTCCCTCCATGCTTCATTTGCGATTCTATCAAAAATGGGTTGAATAGCCGGGTTAATATAATCTCGTCCTTGCACCCACCCACCAGTACCGGTGCCATGACCGTACTGCAGAATAATCGCAATGGGAACTCCATTTTGAATGTTTGAGTTGTAAAAGCCGATCGAGGCAGATCCACTTTTATGTTCGATTTTGTAATACCATGAACTAGCAGTAAGTCCGGAGTCTATTGGTGTCGCAGACGCAAGGGCAGCCACACCTTCCCGACCGTACTTGTCGAGTGTTCCAAGACGAATCGCCCTTTTGGCTTTCTCTAAGTAACTCGTAAGTTTGGAGAAGTCGCCCCTGTGTCTGAAAGTTATCATGATACTACTCCTTTACAGAAGTTTATTGACGAGCTTCTGAATCGTGGCGTAATTATAGCCTGCAGCCTTAAGACGAGCCTTGCGATCGGCACCATTACCCCATTTACCAGCAATTACCTCTTTGGCGATTTCCTCATCGGTTTTCTTAGGGGTTTTCATGGCATCCATCAGTTCGGACACTCGAGCCTGAACTTCGGTATAATTATAGCCGGCTTTGGTCAGTCGATTTTTACGAGTATAACCGTTACCCCATTTACCGGCGATGACTTCTTTAGCCAGCTCGTCTACCGTTTTAGTACCAGTAGTAACCGTCGGAGCGACTGCGGGAGCAGAAGTTCTCTTCTTGAGATTCAAGAACTCAACCAGACCTTCGGCGACAGCTTTAGCATAAGCAGTCTGACCTTCGTCAGAGGTGATGATCTTATAGTCTTTGGTGCCATCCATAAAACCACCCTCTACCAATACGGCCGGAATGGAATTCTGATTGATAACAGCAAAGTTAAGACGCTTCACGCCGCGACCAGTAAGACCGGTATACTTAACCAGGCGAGTATAAATCGCGTTAGCCAGCTGCAGATCTCTAGAAGTGCAGTTAACATCGACATACACTTCGACGCCAGTTGCGTTATTCCACTTACCGGTGAAGGCGTTGTGATGGATAGACACGAACGCGTCAACACCAGCTTTTCGGTAAGCATTTACACGAGCAGCAAGAGACTCGTCAACGTTACCTTCATTATTATCGGTATTGATTACGGCCGCGTCATAGGTTGCGAGCATGCTCATAACCTTGTCTCTGACTTTATCGTTAAGCAGCCACTCCTTAATACCGTCGGGAGTCTGTTTGCCAGGAGTATTAAGACCGTGACCTGCGTCAAGTGCGATTTTAGTCATATCGCATTCCTCCTTAACCTTTAGAGTTAAATCTTTGTCTATTTGCAGCATTGAGTGCCGCATACTGACTCATTACATCCCTAGTGCTCTTTCTCTTATTCGGAGCGTTCTTTATGCTACAAACCCGAATCAAAGTGATGAGTCTAGTTAAATGCCATTTCTGACATTCAAACGGAATATTCAAACTTATCATCCAGTAATAAATAAGCTCCGATGTAATTATTTCATTGTTTCGCTTACCAGTCTTGGTTTCGCTGAAGGTCGTAGCTGTCATCGGAGCGTCGATATAATCATTTACCTGGTTGATATGCTGCCTCGTAATACGGTTATACGTATCTGGATTAACGTTTTGCGTAATGGTCATGCATCTTATATAATCCAAAGTCTCTTCAAACGTTTTTTCTTGCTTAGACAAAAACGGTTTGTTGTACTTGGATTCCCATTTTGAAAGAGAGACGAGAGAATGCTCCAACTGTAATGTCTGCTCCTTCGAATACACGAATTCTTGTTTTCGTTCATCCCATTGTTCAACAGCTGGAAGTACGAGCTGGAGCATCCCCCACGCCTCCTCTATTATTTTCTGTTTTAGTTACCGGACGGCGCAACAACCAGACCCTGCTGAGACATATCTGCAGGAACGACGCCATTGATAAACTTGGCAGCGGCGTCAGCATCGGTAGCCAGCTCCATGAACAGCTGAGAATACGCCTCGGTTGCGATAAAGGAATCGAGATACTCCTGCTTCTTCTGGAAACCTCTGCCATCGGGGGTCTTCACACCATAAGATTTCTGGATCAAGTCCTCGAAAATGGCAATGATAGCGGGCTGATCCTGAGCAGCAACCACTCGCTGAATCTTCTCAGCCAGACCACCGGTAGTGCTCATCTCCATCTTGGTGATTTCGGCCTTAGTCAGGTGGAAATAGAAATCTTCAGTGCGCTCGTTACCGTTGTAATCGGTGTAGGTGATGGATTTCTTAATCATAATTTTATCTCCTTTCAAATTAAAAAAAGAGGGAGCCGCCAGCATTACCTGGTACGACTCCCATTGAATATAGATTTAATTAGGAAGCGACGAAACCGACCAGGGTAGCCACTTCATTAGGCAGAGGCAGATAAGCATCCTTCTCGTCGGTGCCGTACAGAGCATCCTCCAGAGCCTTCAGCTTCTCGGCATCGACCTTGGTAGAATCGATCTCGATAGAAGAAACGGGATCGAAACCGGCCATATCGACAGGAGTAGTAGAGAACTCCCAGGACATGGTCTTAGCCTCGGGATTGTCGTTCACAGTAGCGTTGGCGCTCTCAGAGGGAGAAGCCAGGGCACCGTAAACAATGGTGATCTTGTAGCCGTGAGCAGTACCCTCGGTATCGCTACCGATCAGAGTACGGAAGGTGAAGCCGAACGGAACACGCTTCTGCTGACCGACACGAACGCCATCAACAACATTGGCCAGACCGTTGCAAGCAGCGAAAGAATCGGGGAACATATAAGCCTCGATGCTACCACCCAGCTCCTCAACGGACATCAGGTTCAGATACTTGTGGTTGTTGGCGTACAGGGGAGAAGCCTCAGCGCCAGAAGGACTCAGGGTAACATTGGTCAGACCATTCCAACCTTCACCAGCGGGATAGGCGCCAGCAACCTGAGGATACACAACACCGCGATCGACACCAGTCTCATACAGACGTTCGCCGATCTGGTCCCAAACGATTTTTTTAGACATATGGGTTTCCTCCTTTAATAATATAAGGTAAACGGGAAATGATTAAGACCGTCCTTAGTAAAACCCGGGGCAAGGCTACACATCTGAAAATGTTTAATCAGATTATCCGAGTATTTACTATCAGGATCGTAATCTATGATTACACCCTCATATCGATTGTGTGTTATGTAGACGTGGTTGTTAGCACGGTCTACATCCACCCCATCACTGGAATATCGGATACAAGGATACTTCATTTGAACTGACGAAGGGGGTTGATAATACACATTTCTAGATCCTAGGAGTTCACATAACTCCTCATGCAGTTCAAGCCTGCCGGCCATTGTATACACCCCCTAACGTCAGTATAAGTCTAGGGTACTCAACGCGGACGCTACTCACTTTCCATCGAGCACCCATAAACTCCACGTAGCGCATCTTATGGAAATTATCTCTGGCAAAAGGATCGGCCACAATGCTGATCTCGTTTGCAACGTTGATGTCATCGTTGAGGTTCCCAGACGATTCGAGACGACGACTAATCCGAATATGGTCGCCGAAATATTTACGTTCGGTGATCACTTCTTCATGCACACCCGGTCGGGTCTCTTTCATATCGCAGAAACCGACCGATCCATAGAATTTTGCCATCAATAATCACTCCATTTTGAATTACGCTTCAACGGGCTCTTCCAGAGCGATAGCAGACTTCAGCTTGTACAGAGAGCCAGACAGACGGGCCTCCAGCATGAACTTCTGCAGGTTGAAGTCCATATCGAAGTCCTCGAACTTGGAGATCTCGCCACCGCGAGTAGAGCCGAAGGTGTAGTCGTTCAGGTTGACGAACAGACCCAGCAGCTTCTTGGTCTTGCCGCCCTCGGTAGTACGAGTCAGACCTTCGAAATGCTCAACCTCAACGATAGAGTTGCAGTTCAGAGCCTTAGCCAGATCAGCCTTGGAGTCGTAGATACGGCGGCCGTTCA
>CAJGCM010000004.1 GCA_904501765.1 uncultured Clostridia bacterium
ATGGCTTTAATGCAATATCTCTCGGCGGTTGTAGAAACCTTCCTACGCATATGATAGAGTGTTTTAAAGACAGGCAAGTTTGTATCGTATACGATAACGATACTCCTGGCAAAGCAGGAGCTAAAAAGTTAGCCAGTGCGCTGTACTCTGTAACAAAGCACGTCTACATAGCCGATATAGGCGCATACGTATCTGAAGAGAAAGAGGACATTACTGACTTCTTCGTAAAGTACAAATACACTGCAGACCAGTTCGAAGAAATGATTGAGAATGCTAAGATATTTGACGCATACGCTCAGGAAGAATTCATAAAGGAAAGCTATCCTGAAGTTTCTCTAAACGAAGCGTCCACAACGTATCTTGGCAAAACTGTTCGAAGCAACGTGCAAGTAATGGCTACTTTCGAAGAGCAGTACAGTGTGCCCAGTTATGCAGTTTTCACAAAAGAAAACGTCGGCGGTAAGGAAGAATACAACAGAAAGCACAAAGGCGACACCGAATACTGGAGTTTGCAGAAGTCCAATTTCGAAGACGTTCTCGTGCTAACCGATAACAACCTTCGTAAAAACCAAATCCACGACAACCTTAGAGCTATCGTAGGTTGGGGAAATGAAGAGTACGTTAAGGTCAGCACTGCTAATCCAAAGACGGTATTCAAAGCCAGTGTAGCCGACTGTACGGAAAGTGTCGTTATTAAAGACGTGAAAAGAACCGAGTTTGTGTGCTACACTGATGAAAAATTGGAAGCAGGTAAAAACTACCAAATCATCTATAAAGTAGTTCCGCACCCTTACAAGGGACAGCAACAGGTTCTTATCGTTTCTGAAATAAAAGAATCTGGCGACGTTGTCACGTCGTTTGAGGTAACGCCCGACGTCATAGCCGACCTAAGCGAATTCCAAAAGTACGGCTTCAAGGAGCTCGTCGAAAAGCAAAAAGCCTATGTAAAATTCAATGTAGATTCTCGTTTACTTGAGTTTATAGACCTTTGGTATCACACTCCTAAGGAATTCGATTTCGGATATATGAAAGGTATTAGAGGATACCTCGATGGAATTATCGTTACCGAATCCCGTGTAGGTAAATCTACCACAGCGCAAGCACTTTCCAAGGTATACGGTATAGGCTCGATAGCATCTCTTGCAGGAAGCGCAGCAACATCAGCAGGTCTTGTAGGAGGTTCTGTAAAAGCAGGTTCTTCATCTCAGATAAGACCTGGACTTATTCCCAGAAATCACGGTAAGGCAATCATATTCGAAGAGCTTGCTAAAGCAAAGTTTTCGCTTATGCCCGAGCTGACCGACATTCGAAGCTCAGGTATCGTACGTATAAACAGAAGCACAGGAGACCTCAGCCTTCCCGCCAGCGTACGCATACTCTTCCTAACCAACCCCAAGACCGAGGAAGACGGTCTTATAAGACCGATTATGGCATATCCTAACGGTATAGAGATAGTAAAACCTTTGATAGGCGCTATCGAGGATATTGCCAGATTCGATTTTATCTACATACTTGGAGAAAATCCTTCTGACATAGACCCTCTTTGGGCACCGCCTGAAGGATTTACTGAAAAGCAGTTGCGCAACCGTATCTACTGGATATGGAGCCGTACTTGCGACCAAGTAAAGATAGCTCCTGAAATGCAACAGTACATCGTTGACATTTCAAAGAAGCTTAACGACAAGTATGCAGGCAGTGTAAAGATATTCAGCACTGAAACTTGGAAAAAGATAGCACGTATGTCTATAGCCATCGCTGGATATATGGTTAGTACCGATGTGTCGTACTCGTCTATCATAGTACAGAAAAAACACGTCGATATTGCAGCATTACTTATCGAAAGTATTTACAACAATTCCATATTTAAACTCAAAGAGTTTATTGACGAAGAACGTAAACAACTGGTGTGCACACTTCCCGATATCGAATTTGCCAGAGAGTACAACTCCAGATATCCCACGATGATGGCATACTTGGAAAAGAATAGCAATGTAGCTAAAAACACTCTTGCGACGATAGCAGGTCTGGACCAGTCTATATTTAACGATGCACTGAAGCAGTTAGCTAAACATTCATTCGTTACGATGACTCAGTTTAAAATTTTCCCTACGCCCAAGTTGCTTATAGCTATGAAAAAGCTCAGTGACTTAAAATCAGGCACTTCGGAGGCATAATGAAAACATTCAGTCTGTTAGGCTACACCGTATATGTCGCAATGACGGATAAGGAAGTTGAAGACATTCCATACAGCTGTCCTGACCGAATTTGGATGTTCGCATTCGATACGGAGACGGATACTAAGATAGATATGTCTAAACGAGACGCGTCTAATATCGATATTATGCACGACAGACCATTCTTGCTTCAGTTCGGATTCAATGATACGGTTTACGTTATAGACCTTCGAATAGAAGGAATCACTATTCCGACCGTACTAAACGTGTTTGACGAATTACGTATGAGGGCTACTTTAGCCCTCGCACACAATATCAAATTCGATATCAATATGCTATATAACATAGGATATTCTGAAGAATTTGAGAACGCGTGTGACACAATGTCAATAGCCCGCTTAGCATTGGAATCCAAGTCAGAACGAGAGGGAGGTTATTCTATGGCGCTTAAGCCTTTAGCCTCCCGACTGTTAGGCTCATCGTACGCGGATGCTGGAAAAGCTATTGATGCTGCACTTAGAGACATCTGGACCACTAAAATAAAAGACCTTGCAACACTTTTAAAGCCTTACGGTATAAAGCGTAATCAGATACTAATAACGTTAAAAGATGTGACGGGAAGTATGGACGAGTATACCGAAGAAGTTCAAAAGATATGGTACAACTGGAATATAACTTCCAGGGTGTCTTATGCAGATGTAAAGCCTGAGCTCATCTGGCAATACGGTGCAGTAGACGTCATACTTGTACTCGAAATAGCAAAACTACTGCTACCTGTTGTAAAAGACAAGGACCAGATGGGAGTTCTAAAACGTGAAATGGCGTTAATTATGCCGTTAGTACGTATGGAACGTACAGGCTACACGGTTGATAAACAGTACCTTATACGCTGTAAACAAGCTCTTATATTTGAAATAAATCAAATAAAAGACCGCAATTTCCGTATAGCTGGAGCACACATAAATCCCAGCCAGCATCAAGCTATCAAAGATATGTTACTCGATAAGTACGGGTACGACCTTGCAAGTACCGATAAAAATAAGATGCACATTCTTATTCAAACCGACACCAGTATGCCTGAAAAAGTTAAGGAGTACTTGGAAAATGTCATATATCTTAGAACGTTGGAGAAATGGATTGCAACATATCTGAACCCGATGTTGTACAAATTGAACAGTACTGGCGATACAAAAGTGTACACAATGTACAATCCTAACGGAGCAGTGTCAGGACGTTTTACTTCCAACTTCCAGCAATTTCCTAAAAATGGCATTTACTCTAAGCTCGGTGACTTCGAATTGTTTCACCCGAGACGTATGTTTACGGTTGATAAAAACTATCCTGAGTTAGCTTACATAGACTATTCTCAGATAGAACTGCGCCTACAGGCAGAGTACACGCACTACGTCACAGGCGGGTACGGCGATATAAATATGCTAAGAGCGTATATGCCGTTCAGATGCCATACTAACGAAGACGGTGTCTGGATTGAAGACGATACAGGAAACGAATGGAAAGGTGTTGACTTACATACGCAATCCACTTGCAACGCATTCCCAGACGTAGACGTCAACAGTCCAGAGTTCAAAAAGCTCCGTTACATAGGTAAGCGAGTTAACTTTGCCCTCATATACGGAGCATCTCTAAAGAAAGTTCAGGAAGCCGTGTCTGATGCAGACCCTGATACAGTTGCTAAACTGTACAACGGTTTCCATAGCCGATTTAAAGATGTGGCTACATACGGTAACTGGGTGACCAGGCAGTGGGTTAGAACTGGCGGCTACGCCACTAATCTGCTGGGACGCAGGTACTATATCAACGACTCCAAAGATGTCTATAAGCTTAACAACTACCTAATCCAGGGCAGCGCTGCGGATATGATTAAACTAGTTATAATCCGCATTGATAAAATGCTTAAAGACGGAGGATACAAAACCAAACTCCAAGGCTGTATTCACGACGAGATATGCGTTTGCGTAGCTGAAGGCGAACACGACGTTATTTATAAAATACAGCATCTTATGGAGCACACTGTAAAAACATTCGTCCCCGTAGTTGCAGAAATAGAAGTCACTACAACCACGTGGGCAGATAAACACGAGGAGTAAAAATGATAACTTTAGCTATAGACCCTTCTGGTAACTTTATAGAAGGTAAAGGACATACGGGAATAGCTGGTATGAAGGATAGCGATTGGAGTACTGTTTTTACGAAAAGTGTCAACGCTGCAGATTATGAAACAAGATTCGAGTATTGGACTGCTGTAAAAAAGGTTATACAGGACTACGCGATAGAGAAAATACCTGTACAGGTCGTTATGGAGAATTACGTAGTCCGTGCAAACGGTTTTACAACAGGAAAAATGCCTGAAACCGCAATGTTAATAGGCGTACTTGTTTACTTCTGCGAAATGCACGATATTCCAGTATATTTCCAATCTCCTGCGCAGGCGAAGGTACGTTTTAAAGACGAACTGTTACCCGACTATATTCCACAGTTAACCGTATCTGATAAAAACCGTTTCTACTTAGGAAAGAAATTGACTAACGACCACGAAAGAGATGCTATTAAGCATCTACTTTATTTTAAAAGATATAAGGAGTATAAGGTATGAAATACGAACAAATGCAAATCCCTATATGTCCTGACGGCGGGGATGCCTCTGAGGACTGCAAGGATTGCGTCTACGGCGAAGAATACCACTTAGTGGACGGAGAATGCCGTCTCAGAACTTACGCCCCGTCAGAAGCAAAATTTCAGGCTCCTGGAGAGGTGTCTCGATAAATGTTACGACGCGGAGACATTCATTACGTCGCAGACGGCGCACCTGTAGGCTCAGAACAGTCGGCAGGTAGACCCGCTATCATAGTATCTAACGATAAGTGCAACGCGCACAGTACAGTTTACGAGGTGGTGTTTCTCACCACCCGTCCTAAAGCAGACCTTCCTACGCACGTCACTATACGTAGCACGTCCAAAGTGTCCACCGCGTTATGCGAGCAGGTCACTAGCGTCAGCATAGAACGTATAGGCGACTATGTGGGAACCTGTACTAAACAGGAAATGTCTGAAGTAGATATAGCGCTATGCGTAAGCTTAGCATTAAACCCGATAAACGAAAGGAAAAAGTAATGGTAGATGTAAACGAATACAATTTGGAAAAATGTGTACACTGTGTAGGCTACAGCTCTGAGGAAGAGTGGCACGAGCTACGCAAGAAAGGAATCGGCGGTTCCGATGCAGGAGCGGTAATGGGACTTAATAAGTACACATCGCCTCTTAAGTTGTTTAAGATTAAAACAGGCGCGTATATAGAAGACGATTCCGATAACGTGTATCTTAAGAAAGGTAAGGATTTGGAAAGTCTCATTTTTGAAAAATACGTGTCCAAGGACCCTGACCTTGAAAAGTTTAAAATAATCCATCCCGAGCACGTGTTCATCAACAACCAATACCCGTGGCTCCGTGCCAACTGCGACGGTATTGCAGTGCCTGACGGATACGGCATTCCTACAGACCCACAGTGCAACGTAATAATTGAGATAAAGTGGGTTAGCGAATGGGCTGAAATCAACTGGGACGGAGACGACTATTGCGGAGTGCCCGCCAGCTATTATGCACAAGTACAGCACTATATGACTGTGACAGGTGCACAAATAACATACCTTTACGCTATGTTCGATAAGGACTGGCGCGTAAAGAGATACGAAATCCCTTACAACCTATCATTCGCATTAAAGATGCTTGCACAAACTAAAGAGTTTTACAATAATATGACTCTCGGCATAGCTCCTAAAATAAAAGCCACTATGGACAAGGATTTCATTCCCGAGAGGCTTGAGGCAATGCCTACAGCTACTACAGTATCTGAAGAGCTGGACAAGCATATTGCAGAGTATCTAACACTCAAGGAAGAAATAAAAGCACTTGAAATGCAAGCAGACCAACATTACGACGCTGCAGTAGAACGTTATCTTAACGGTGAACGTCCTACGAAGATATTTAAAATGGATATAGCGCAGTGTAAAAAATCTGGGTTCGACTCTCGTAAATTTGCTGCAGAGCATCCTGACGTATACGACAGGTATAAGACTGTTACAGAGTACACTCGAACCACTATAAAGAAGAGGTAAGTATGGACGACAAGCTTAACAACGCCACCTCTGATTTAAGTAATATTATTACACGCGCGACGCTAGGCTCTCACATACCCAACCCTATGGACGCGTATGCCAGAACACTGCTGGACCCTTTAGCAGCGTGTCATTGCGAAGGCGAGCCCAGCCCTGGCATCGTTACGATGATAAAGGAAATATACGCTGCCGTAGTAACCGAAACCGCCAATAAAACTGACGCAATTAACATTCTACAACGCGCGATAGAGGATAGACAGTGTCCTATATACGATTGTAAAGACTGTAAATACTACGTGCCTGGAGGCGTTGACAAATGCGATACAGCCAGAGCACTTGCAGAATATCTTATTTACTACAATATAGTGAAAGTAAATAAGCCTGATAGTATTGACAAATCGGAAAAATAGTGCTATAATAAAGATGCCACAATCAAGTATGGTTCGCGAGAGCCACCTATAGGTTTACCTTTCTCCCTATAGGAAATCCCCACAGGGTAACTCCTGTGGGGATTTTTTTTTATTAAAGTGCGCTTTGCCTAAAACATAGGCTGGAATACTGAGGGCAAAGCGTCTGAGAGTTGGAACTCGCCCTCTTTAAGCTTTTCAGGTATACGCATCTGAGCGTTCAATGCTCTATCGTAAGGATTAGCTCTGTGAAGCGTATAGTATAAAGGATTGAACTCAGGGTCACCCTGTTTAATATTACGTTCGTACATATCGCCAGAATACGGTCTGTATTTTACGCTTTCAGGGTCAGATAGAAGGGTGGTGAGTTCACTGTCAGGCAGCGCTTCCACTGCAGCAGCCTTCGCTCCGCCGACCAACGGGTTGACGCGATACGACAAATTGTCCACAGGGTCGTTTAGTAAGCTAAACGCACCGAACATAGACTGCAGAGGTGACGGCTTATAAACGCCCTTGAACCAATCGGGAAGAGCTTTTGCTCCGACAGGCAATGCGCCCCTGCCCTTCGCTTCTGTCATAAACTTATCGTTGTCTTCGTTGTATCCAGACCAGAGCCCTTCCTGAACGTCTATAACGTTATCGATGAATTGAGGATTTTTGTCAAAAACATCCATCCAATATTCGAAGTTCTTGAGGAAGAATATGGGGAACGGTACTGTTTTACCTATTTTGCTTATAAAATCGCTTTGACGTTCATAGTCAAACTGAGCGTTGAACATAGTGTTCTTAGCTTCGTCGAGTCTAACGCGATAGAGGATAGAATCTTCAGAACCTTTAGAACCTCTAGCGAATTTAGCAAAGTCTTCTTTCGAATACTGACCGTGACGTAAATCGTCAAGAATCGAAGCAGTTCTAATAATATCTTCCCAAGCTCCTGAGGCATCGGTTAGCTTTTTCATATAAGGGTTGTTCATAAACAAGCCCCAAGTTCTCCAGTTCTTCTTATCGTAAGCACCGCTGCCTTGCGTAACACGGTCCCAAGCGTTGGTAGCTACGTCGTATTTAGAACTGGGAGTGATTTCTGCCAGTTCGGAATATTCTCTTAGCTTGCTGGAATTCATCTGCACACCTTGCAGCATTGTCCAAATACTTGCATTGTTTATAGTATCGCTGTCGAGGTCACACGGCACGTGTCGCGTTTCAGTGATATACATTCCCGCTTCGTTTTGATACGTAATGTCAACTTCAAGCCTATCATCAAGCCATTTTAAGAAATCTTCTTTATATTTCGGAGACATTGCTACAATATCAGCTACAGTAGCTTCAGGCGAGAGCTTAATATCGTATTCTGCCGACACTTTCTTCCACACATCGAACGCTTCGTAGTAACTGTTTTTAAGAGCTTGCGATGCGTTAATACATTCAGCTACATTCTGTGCCTCTTTAGTGAAGGACGTTCCGTACTTTTCAGACATAGTTGTAGCTAGCTTGAACGTAGAGTCGGAAATATTACCTAAAAGAAATCCAGGGTTCGACAGAAGTCCGAATTTAAACGGAATAGTGAAATGTTTGTTGATAAACGTCCAAAACTTATTTCCCATACGAACGTCTTTTCTAAGAACGTTATCCATATGTGAAATAGCATTAGCAGGAACAAGGATAGTATTCTCATCTGCAAGAGCCTTAGCTAATCCAGAGTCTGTTGACTTGTCGTATTTTACAAGCCCAGAGATTTTACCATTTTCGTCCAACTTGAAGGATACGAGTTCGGAATTAGCAAAGTTACCAGATAATCTACCTTTAGAGTCGGTAGCATAGAGCACCTTTTTCAAATCTTCAGGAGTTTTAAACCAGTCTTTTATTTTGAAGTTATCGTTAACGAACAGGTCTACAAAGTCCTGATACTGAAGGTTAGCGAACATACCGTCTGCGAGCGTACTGGTAAATATCCTCTCGGGAGAGTAGTCGAACAGCATCCTACCAGGAATGTCTGTATCGTCTAACAGCCAATAGTCGCCTCTATAGCGCCTATCTTGAAGCATAGTTCCAAAGGCTCCACGGTCTGTTTTACGATATGCGTCAAAGTTCGAGATTAGTTTAGAAAGCTCGTCGTAATCTTCTGAGGACACTTTACTGTAGAACTGCCCGTTCAACCAATTAGCCATTTCCGTACTACGGTGCATAGCGTGGTGCGTATAAGGAGTAGCGTTATCGAACGTAAAGCCAAGAAGCTTTGCTTGGTCTGCAGCCACAGCTTGGAGTTCGTCCATCATACCTGCAAGTTCACGCATATCCTCGGAATCCATAAACTTCCTGTCGGATTCGGAAAGTGCTACAGGTGGTGAGAACATAACGTCTTCGAATTTTGTAGAATCGAGCTTTTTCTGAGCCGATTTTACATATTTGACAGTATTCTTATCACCTGTAAATCTCATAATAACTGCTTTGCGAGTAGTGCCGTAGTCTTGTGTAACCACCTCTACAATATCCTTACCAGCAGCTTTATTTATAAGCTCTGCATTGTTCTTTAACGAAGCTTCAACTATAGGAAGCTGTTTAGAGCTATCCAAGTAAGGAGCTATAAGAATTCCCGTACGTCTAAACGTAGTCCAAAAGTCGGAACCTTTTACAATATCCCCAAGCTGCTGTTGACGTAAAATGTAAAAACGTTTAAAGTTTTTAAAGTCACCCTTAGCTGCAATTCTAATAGTAAGGTCTGAGAAACGTTTGCCAAGTAGGGAAGCTATTTTAGTACGAATAGTGGCACGTGCTTCTCGTCTTGCGTTTTTGTCAGATACTGACAAAGCGTCTCTGATGATTTCGAACCATCTCCAACGACGTTTTCCGTAAAGCGTTTCTCCTAAACGTTTTGAACCGCCTTTAATTCTGAAGCGTTTCATATTTCCAGCAAGTTCGTCTACAGTATTTTCAGCAGTGGCAGCTGCAGTACTGGCATTGTCAAACGCTTGTTGAGCAACTGTGACAGGTTTCGAAGCTTCTATAGAAGCACGCACCTCTCGAGCAAGCTCGTCAGGCGATTTAAACGTCTTAGGGTCTTTCCTATATTTTTGAATAACCTGTGCAAAAGCGTTGTCAAACTTAACCGTAGACTTTGTAAGACGTCCTTGAGAAAGGTGTGCTCGCATCGCAGCGTCTTCAAGAACAATTCTGTCTAAGTCTGTGGACGGCACTCGTAAAAGGTTTGTCGTTTTATCGTAAAGCGCTTCGTACATAAGACGGTTGGCATATCCGCTTGGAACTTCAGTCAAAGGTATGCGGTTCTGAGCTAAATAGTTAGGGTCGTCTTTTAGACCCAGCCATCTACGCACAGTATAATGCTCTCTCCAGGTAATGTCTTTTGGCTTATTTCCAAATGGATTACCTCCCTTTTTTAAATACGCGTTTATACTAGGAATCAGGTCTCGGAACGCATTTACATCCGCAACAGTGGTAGCGGTGGGGACAAGCCTGTGTTTAGGAAGTGCTTTGATAACGTCGGCATCAGCTATTTTGTCAGCAGTTGTACCAAGCGTGCGAGCCAAGTTTTGGCGAATTTCGTCTATCGTATTTGAAGAATTCTTTGGCTTTATATGATAGTAAGGTAGTATAGGTTCTATAATACTGTAGAACTCGTCCTCAGATTTTACCTTTGACGCAATTTGTGAAAGGGCTGATTTTACGTAACTATCGTACGACAGGGACAAGTCATCACGAACACCTTTAGCGGCGTTTCCGTCGCTAATAAGACTAGGTCTAGTGCTGGTGGACGTTCCAGATATATCGTCGACCACAGATTCACGGTGAGCATACGTAGGAGTGTCGGCAGTCTTTCTAGCTCCCTTTGACGAAGGGCGCTCATTCCAGAGACGCTGAAGATACACTTGGTCAATACCGTAATATTCGGTACGCTCAAGAACCCCTTCTTTAATAAGTTGTCGACGCTGCTTTCTAGTAATTTTTGGCAACGATTCTTTGGCAACATCACTCACCACTGCAGAGTCGTCAAACGCTTTATACAAGTCTTCTAAGAAAGCGCTTTCATCGGGAGCGGCTTTGACGATATCGTCAGATATGCGCGTCATTTTAGAATCGTCTAGAATTCTAGACAGTTTTTCAAGCGATGCCGTGTACGTAAGAAGGTCTTGAGGAGCGTCCTTTTTACCTTTGGGGAAGTAAACGTCAACTATGCTTTGACGCAATTCGTCTAAAGATAGCTTCGGTTCCCATTGAGAACGTAGCCACACGTACTCTGGGGACATTGTTTCGTCAAGGTTTGTAATCTGAGAAAGTACGTCGGGAGGTATTTTATCAGTGTCCAAACCGACATACTTTAAATAGTCCTCCAAACGCACAGGACGCATTCCAGCAGCTATGAAATCAGCGTACTCTGGATGGCTAGCGTTAGCTAAAGCTTCTTTAACCACAGGGTCGTTAAGATTCACAGGACGCATAGTAGCGTTAGTTTTAGGAAAATACTCTTCCAGCGCGAGCCTCATTCTGGGAGTGTTTAAGTACTTAACTAACTCTTCTTCGGTTGTAAATCGAGGAGCTCCAGGGTTTCTAAAGGAATACCTTGCGGCGTCCAACCTATCGTACGCATAGTTAGTACCCCCAGGTCCAAGAGCTTCTACAGCAGTTATGCGGGACGGCGATATTGAATATTTAGAATTAGTAAGAGCGTACCAAGCGTAGTGCTTGTTAGCAGGGTCTCCTAATGCGGCATTTATCGCTTTATTCGTAGCATCGTTGGTAGACCATTCGCCAGTTTCTAAAGCATCCATCAAGGTACTGTCGTCTCTAAGCTTCTCCAACACCTCATCTACGTAGCTTTCGTTAACAAGTGGGATTCCACCATACGGCGCTTCAGAAAAGCCCGACGTAGTTGTGAATAGCGACCCAGGATTGAATATCTTCTCATATTTGTCAATGTTCTCTTGCACCACTTGAGGAAACTTTGAGAACTCTTCTTTTAAGATTCTGGAACGGTCGCGTTGTGGAAGATTGTCAAAATCAGGATACCGTTTCTTGAAGTCTGTAGCGTAGTCGACGCCCAGTAAAGGCGCTTCTGGAGTTTTTTTAATACCTAGCGCATCGGACACTACTTTACGAATTTCGTCAAGAGACTGCTTAGCGGACTGTGTTTTCTCAACAGATTCTTTTACAGGACTGCTTTCTACAGTCCAGCCGAACCCTGGAATATATTCTCCCACATCTTCTGCTTGTTTGAGAGCTAAATCTACATCCAAACGGTCCGCAGCGTGAAGCCATTTCTTAAGGTCGGAAATAGTTTTTAAACTAGCAGGTATCTCGTCCGACCATTGGTCAATGCCTATTTGGTCAAGCATACCTGCATTAGCCATATTTTCAAACAGTTTATTGACAGCGTCGGACTGAGTTTTAATGTAATCGTCGTAAGAAACGCCCAGCTCTTTAGAACGTTGGAGAGAGTATTTTCTCAAATCTTCTCCAAAGTTAGCGTAGTCGTCGGATTCTACAAGCTCTTTAATGTAGTTGAAGTAAGCGAGCTGTTCGTTATCTAAAGCTTCCTGAATTAACTCTTCTTCAGTTTTAGCGGCGTCTACCGCCACTTCAGCTTGAGACACGGGAAGTTCGTCTGCTGTGTTAGACAACTGTACCGCCATACGAACGAACGGATGTTTGTCGAAATAGTCTCGGGCAGCTTTACGAACTTTAGGGTCGCTTTTCAATATTTTATAATCTATAAATTCTCTAGGAGCCTGTGTAGCCAGATGTTGCACGAGGCTATTGCTTAGCTTTTTAAACGCAGGACGGAGACCTGGAGCGGTAGCGTCTATAGCAACTCTGGTCATAAGGTCATCGTAGTTAGACATTAATTGTCCAATCTCTCCGACAGTAGTTTTCACATCAGATTTACCAAGCCTCTGGAACAACTCTTTAGAAGTAAATTCGCGGGCAGTGGGTGCAAGCTTACGCGCTAATCCACCGCCTAAAATACCGACGTCGGTGGTGAGTTCGAGACCGAGGGCTGGAATGTTCCACTCAGGACCGAAATCTTGCTCAGTAACTGTAGTACCTCCAGCCAAGCCTCTGAATGTATTGGCAGTAGCTGCAAGCAATCGCTTGCCCGTGTAATCTTCGTCTTCTACAAATATTTGTTTAAAGGGATTGTCGAACCCCTGACCTGTGATACCTTCGACACCTTCTGTCAAAAGACCGAGAACGAGGTCGTCAGCCTTTTCCATAGAGCGTCCGAACGTGGACAGTACTCCCATTCCCTTACCGAGAATTCCACCGTCCCCTCCCCAGGCATTTTTCAGCATTTCTTCGTATCCGCCTAAAACACCGTAGAGACCGCTACCGTATTTTTGACGCATTGCGTCTTTAACTCTAGCATTGAATATGGGGTCAAATATATCATCTACGTAGACATCCTGAGGAGCAACCTCTAGCTGTTGGTCAATAGGATTTACCACGTATTTAGGAATTGATTTTTCAAATATGCCCATAGTAAGCACCTCCGTATAGCTAGTATATCACATTGTACATAATTTGTCAATAGAAAACACCCTCAGCGGCGAGGGTGTTTGATTTTAAAAAATTTCATAGTCGTCTATAATTTGATGCTGTGGATAGTTTGGAAGATTTTTTGCAAACCATCTGCCAAGGGCTGTGTTTTTATGAGGTCTAAGTCCTACGACGTGGAGATCGTCCCTAGCGCCGTATTTAGGTGTTTGAGCTACCAGTTGAGACGTAGGTATTTCTGGAACTTTTATAGCGTTTTGAGGCGAGCTAGGTACCAAGCCTTCTCCTAAATCCCCAAACACGTCGCCTAAATATTGAGTACTTCTGGGAAATCCTCCAAAATACGGAGAGTCGTAAGAATGTATACGTTTTGCCACGTTTTCACCACCCCACATCTCCCATACGTGTCCGTCAGGAACAATGCTGGGAAGATTAGGAGTGTCTACAACATCAAGCGCACCGGGCGACCTTTTAAAAAGGAGTTCGTCTTTTAGCTGCTGTTGAGCAGTGCGCGGACCGTTAGGTATTGCAAAATCGTCTAGAAAAGTAACGCCGTCTAAGAAGTTATCAGGTTTACCGACAGCTGCAAGCGCATCGTCCCCATAATTGGCAACGCCTTTAGCTGCATCGTCTGCCATAGGAGCAAGTTTGCCAAAGAGAGCTTTTATGGTGTTAGGATTAAGCGCCATTAGTAATTACCTCCGTACTGTTGCTGTTCTTGCGCTTTCTTTTCACGCAATTTGTCAAAGAGTGCTCCGAGGTTACCACCGATACCTGCAGCATTAATCATACCGAGAGGTCCGAGACCTGCTCCAGCTAACATAGGAAGCGCTACTCCAGCAGCGGCACCAGCGAGCTGTCCGCCAAATTTATCGTTATCTAAAAGACCCGAAACGTTCATTCCAAGGTTAGCGGCAGTGCCGAGAGCCCTTGTAGGATGCGCTCCGACATTAGCGCCTATAATTCCGAGAGTGTCGTTAATAGGGGCGCTCTTAAGGTGTGCGGCATTTCCCTTAGCGTCGGTGAAAGGAACGTCGGTAGAAGTGTTAAAGTTAAACGGGGTAGTAGCGCCTCCCATCACAGAGTCGGCTATAGCCTTCAGATTTTCAGGAGTTCTCTGGTTTTCAGGAAGTCTCCTCATCAGCTTAGCAAGATAGTTTTTAGTAGCGTCGGAGCCGTATAGAGAAGCTCCAAACCTCTCTACAAACGGGTCGCCGCTAGAAGCCTTTCCTATAGGGTTATTCCAAGTGTCGAAAAAAGCTTTAATCTTAGAATCGGATTCAGTAGTGGACATATCTTACCTCCTTAATATATACCTAACCTAGCGTAGGCTTTCTGTTTTCTGGATTGCTTATACTGCTGTTCCGAGTCGAGAATGGCTTGATAGAGTCCTTCGAGCTCCGTGTTACGAGCGTCTGCAGTATTGTTGAGGTCTCCGAGTACAGAGTTGGCAAGTCCGCCAAGACCGCCTAAAATCATTCCAGGGATACCTCCCGCTATACCTGTAATAACGCCCATACCCGTGTCTCCCAAAGCTCCCAAAAGGTCTACGTCTGACAGACTTGTGCCTGTATCGTAGTTTCCGCCACGAACATCCCTGAGCAAATCGAGCTGGTCGGAAGAAAGGTCGTACTGGACAGTGGGGCTGTTGTTAGACGCTGCAGAAATTTTGGCTATCAGCTTTTCTGTAGAATCTCCCTTGTTGGACAAATCTTGAAGAGCTTCAGCACCTTTGTACCCGTTGTAGAGCACATTACCTACAGTAGCGTATTTTCCTAAATTCTTACCCCAACCTTCCAGACCTTTCCTCTTAGTCCAGTCAAATTCAGGACTGGTAGCCTTGTCGTAAAATTCTTTAAGACCTCCATCAAACACTCCGCCTTTTTTAAACCATTTGTGGGAAGGAGTTGCGCCCGCGGTTTCTGCCATATTAATTTCCTCCTATATTTGAATTATATTTAGATTTATTTTTATAATTACGATATTCGTACATAGGATTGGACGTACCGTAATAGTTATCAAGACGTTCTTCTTCGTTGCCGTAGCTTTCAGAAGCCGCTCCATAGTTAGTGTCAGCCAAAGAAGTAGCTCTTGCTTCAGAGCCCATCTTTATATCGTGACGTTTAGCAGTATCTTGTGCCAGCGTATTGGAGTACGCTCCTCTGATAGACGCTTCAGCGTTACGTTGGTTTACCATCATCTGAGAGAGCTGGTTAGCAGTTTCCATAGATGTAGCGGACTGCTTATTCTGTACCGACAACAGCGTGTTTATATTATCTGCGATACGTATGCCTGCAGAAGCGCCAGCTTCCAAAGCATTACGTCTAGAACGTTCCATTCCAGACTGTAGAGTATCCATAAGTTGAGCGTTCTGTTGATATTGCTGAGAGAGTAGGTTAGCTCTAGACGTGTTAAAATTGTCGGCTAAATTGGACATCTGCTGATTATACAGTCCCGTCTGAGAAGCTAGGAGCCTGTCTAAATCAGCGTACATTTCAGCATTCTCTGAAGCTATTTGTTCACGAGCATCGTCAAGATAGGTTTGGTAGTCTGGAGCTTCTCCGAGAGCTGCGTACGCCTCTCGCATCTCCGCAGCTTCATAGAGGTCTCGTAAGAATCCGTCCTCGTCAAAGACTTCGTAGTCTCCAGCCAGTCCCCACATATTACCAAAATTGTTCTCTGTCTTAAAGTATTTGTCTAAAAGTTCTTTTTGCTGAAGTTCTGATAGAGAGTTCCAGAACACGCCAGCGTCTCCAGACATACTGGCGCTCAACTCGTTAAGAATAGCGTCAGTCTCTTCATCAAAAGTGTCGTATGAAAGCGCTGCACGTTTATAAGCATTCCAAACGCCTTGCCAACCTGCGTCCATACCTCCTTGAATCGCATCGGGAATGGCGCCCCAAGGAGCGCTAAATAAACGTTGGAACAAACGGTCTCTACGAGTTCTGGAAATGTTCCCAGCCATTACGAACCACCTCCTATGTGACTTTTTACGAATTTAGTCAAAGCTTCGGATACTGTAGAGTAATCTTCCTTACCGAGCTTCTCGTACTTCCATTTAGGAAGAGGGTTAAGAGGTATCGATACCAGTCTGCACAATATCAGTACGGCTAAACAGAACATAACTCTATCGAGAACACCGTTTAAGAAATAGCACACTCCGAAAGCTATTACAAGAGGCATAGTCTTAGAAAGCCCACTGTAGACTTGTTTTGTCAAAGTGTATCCAGAACCCGAGGCTTCTACCACCTCTTTAAGGATGCTGGATATGAAGCTTCCAATCAACAGAATGCTTACAATGCCCCAGCCGTTGGGCATATAGCTGGTACGTGAAATCACATTACCGAGCGCATCGTATTGCACAGTTACATCTTTAAACAGTCCGAACTTATAAGTGAAAACTCCGATGGGGAGTCCACATCCTACCGCTATCCAGCTAAGAAGACGTGCCCAGAATATTAACCTTTTCTTTAACATCTCCGACATCGGAGCCTCCTTTCTGAACTTCAAACTCTTCGTGAGCGAGTTCCTGTATAGATTTAGCTTTAAAGTCTTTATCGCTATCAAACAATTTTAAAAACTGTGTACGTCCGTTAAGATAGTAGCACTGTTTGTAAACCATTTCTTGACCCAGAAGCCAGCCCCACAAGGTACTGGTGATAGCATTAAATATCCTTGCAGTTGCGTTTATAATGGCAAGAAGTACCAATCTGGACGTAGACACTTCTGGAGAAGGTTCGTATATTACGAATCCTGTAAGAATGCAGGTTATTATAAATCCTGTACATATTCTATACAGTAGTTTAGCGATAAGCACAAAATTAGCGTCCACCGCTTCGCTATACGCCTGGTCGTAAAATGTTTTAGAGCTTTTACCATCTACGTATAAAAAGTAGTAGTCTGGAAGCTTATGTACGATAACGCCTCCTGAAAGAACTTTCACGCACGCGTTAATCTGTTCCTGTGTCAGCGCTTTAAAATAAATATTTTTATTTTCAATCGAGAAGCATTTAGAGGTGGTGAGCTCCTTAACCTGTTCCACGGTGAGCTTCAGAATATCTACAGCCTGAAGCACACCCTTACTTAAAAGGTAGTCTGTACACTTTTGGGTCTGCTCTTTAATATGCTGAGCGTTGTGCCATTGGCTGAATTCGATACGCCTAGGCTCTATCTTTTGACGAATTTCGTTATATTCTGAGAAATCTTGAAGATACTTGCCATCGGTGCCGTCGGGGTTAGTACGTTGTTTCGTAGCGACCATTCCAGCTGGCAGCGCTGATATAACTCCGAAGATAGTTATAGCTGCATTTATAAGCGCGTTTCCAAAGTTTTGCTTGGTGAAAATCTTGGAAGGGTCTAAACCAGCGTTTACGATAGACGTAAACACGATTATTACGACCATACATATTAAAGCGATAGCTACGAATAAGGTTTCTTTTGCGAAATGCTTAGTGAGTTTATTCACCACACATCACCTGTCTTTCATAACACGGTGATACAAGTAGGCGAACGACACTAAGAATAGGATTACGTATATTAATATACTGGTAGGCGACGTCAGTATTCCTGCGATGTTCCAATTTAAGACGGTGCCACCGATAATCAAGACCGCAACTGCGGCTAAGAATAAGATAGCTATTGGAAATAGAAGTATCGGTATACGGTGCACAGCACACCATTTTGAAAATCTAGAATACAGACTTATGCGGTTTTGTTTCGGTTGTTTGGGTTGCATCTTCTACGTCCTCCTGATTAACGTGATTTGCAATATCGTGAAGCACTGAAGAGTCTTCTGCACGCTTCAGTTCGTGATTAGCCATAGCCTCTATAAGCGATTCTCGTACACGCTCTACAACAGAGTTTACATCGATATCCTCAGAGTCCTTAAATACGTCGAGCAGCGCTAAAGGAGCATCTTTAGAATTAGAGTTGGAGAGCACGATAGCCTTAACAGCTTCTTTACCGCTTTTCACCGAAGCTTGGGCAAGGGGTAGTATCTCTTCTCGAACCACCGTAGTAACTGCTTCGAGAATTTTAGACTCCAGTACATTTACGTTTTCGGTAATCTTGGCAGCTATCTCATCGGATGTTTTTACTTTCTTACTCTTACCGCGCATAAGGGCAAACAATCCGACTATTCCAGATATTGCCATAAATGCCCAGTAAATCAGTTGGAAAATTATAATAGGGTTAGTGATAAGTTGTGTATAGTCGTAAGTTCCGTCAAGTATTTGAGCAAGACTTCCCGCCGCAGTTTCGACATAAACAGTGCGTACAGCTACAACATATTCAGTTACAGTTGTCTCTTCCGAGAGGGGTATTCTTAGAGACGTGACCTCTTGTCCGTTTATACGAATACCGTCAATTATTTCAGTTTCAGGGTTGTTATAGATAGCATAACCTATTCCAAAGTTAGGAACCAGTTCGACACCAGCTGTCTGAGACACTGGGTCGGTGTACGACTGTACGGTCAAACCTTCCTTAACAACGCTATCGGACGTGTAGTCGAACGTGAATGAGATGTCGTCTAAGGTGAGAGTCTTAGGAGTGTCTTTCACAGGCTCGTCAAGCTCTTCTGCAAAGGTGGTGAGAGCGAACAGGGTGCAAAGCACTGTAGCTATAAGACACCCTATAAAAATTTTATTCCAACATTTCATAGATATCCTCCATAATTTTTGCAAGTTTAGATATGTTGAGCTGGTTGTGTTCTGTAACTTCCTTTAGCTTAGAATGTCTAGCTTCTATGCTGTTTATAGCTTCAGCCTGAGCGTTCACAGCATTTACGATATTATTAATCGTGGTACAGAGGTCTTTCCAAGCCTCTACAGGTACGGTTACAAGAGTTTCTTTAGCGAGCGGTTGTACGGCAGGCACAGTAAATTTTTCCATAAATTATCTCCTATATAGTATCTTAACACATTTCGTCAAATATTTCAAGTAGTTTGTAAAAAATAATATAAGAATAGGGGCTAAAAGCCCCTATTCAGTTGTCAAACTATCCAAAAACAGTCTACGAGTTCGTCGGAACAGTCCCAAATATCAAGAATATTTCCATATACGGAAGTTGTCAAATGCTCAGCTACTCGGATAATCACATTATTCCTAGGGTACTCTTCAGCTATCTCTTCAACTGTTTTTCTAAAACCGCACTCCTGTCTAGTATAGCAAAGGATATCTTCTAAGAGATTACTGTAACAGCACACGCACAGCTTGTCACAGTGGTATTCCTTAGCAGTAAGCTCCAGAAGATTATTTACAGCTTCGTAGCAAAGTCCAGTCGCTGTGCTTATAGCACGGCATACACAGTCTTTGAGCCTTAGATTATCAGGATTGTGATTATAGTACTTATAGCGTTTAGGCATCTACAATGCAATGGAAATATAGTGCGAGTTTTTCCGACGCCTCGGGACCGTCTTCGTCGTCGAGGAAAGCTTTGGCAAGTTCTGCAAAGAACATAAGTTCTTTATCTGGCGAGACGTACTTCTTCGCTACTTTGCAGTAGTCAGAGTACATCATATTCACAGCCATACAGAATTCTTTTTCATCGAATTCGTCGAACTTGATTCCAAGCTTGTCAGACACTTGCATAACTTGTTGCATATCGTAATGAGGTCCACGGCTGCCGTCTTCGTTTTCCATCATCTGTTTCCAGTGGTGAATATCGGTCTTGGACAACCTGGGCATACGGTGATAGTCTCGCGTATCCCTACTATCTGCATAGCCCCTAGAGTCTTTACCGTAGCGATTATCTTCAAAGTCCATAGTGCCTTCGAAGTCTACATTGCCACGTCTATCGTCCTGTCTGTGGTCTCCCATATCGCGTCTCGAGTCTTCGTACCTTCTGGAATCGGACATTCCACGACTGTCGCTGTATCCTCGAGAGTCGCGTCCGTAGCTTCTACGGGATTCCATTTTATCCATAAGGTAATCCAACATTTTATCGTTCATAAGGCACCTCCTACGGAGCAGGTGTTACTGCAGCGGCAACGGGAAGACTGGCAAGGTTTGTTGAAGGATAGCAGCAAAGCGGTCTGCGTGAGCGGAATACTCCGCTAACAGTGTTGGTAGAAACTGTTACAGGGTATCTGGTTCTAGTTTGCACTCCGCAAGCAGTTACCTGAGTACAGTTGCAGTTCATAAACGGATACACTGTAGTAGTGACGCCGCCTATGGAAAAGGCTACAGGCATAGCTATCGTGGCTGCAGTGGGAACGGCTTGAGCGACCACAATGCAATAGTCACAACGGTCGGGATACGTACCCGTAGGAAGGTCTATAACAAGCGTGTCCGTACCGTCAACCGTAACTACTGTGACAGACGTACTTACGACGAAACTGTCACAGATTTTACAATTTTTGTTACAATTCATAATAACTCCTTATCAAACAGAGGCGGTGAGAAATACACCGCCTCTGCGAATTTAATTTCTCACTACACTAGTAGGAATTAAAAACAGTTGCCGTTTGCACAGCCGCCGCCTCTGTTCCAGCCGAAAGCTGAATCAAAGGGAGAGCAAGTGAGGTATGCAGGACGTGCGACGGGTCTGAGTTGGTCTATGAGGTACGCATTCTGTGCAGACTGCGACTCACGGAACTTGTACGTCTGAACTTGGTCGCGAAGATTTGCGAGTTCCTGCTGATTGAGATAGCCGATAATTCTATCGCCTACACAATCGATAGAGTGCTGGATATCACAGGTGTTTCTTTGCATCTCGAACTTGATTCCGTCAAGACCTCTCTGGGTCTGGCAGCAGCAGTCTCCGATAGCCTGATTTATACCGTTGAAGCCTTGGCAGAGGGTCTGCTGAACTGCAGCAAAACCTGCCTGTTGTGCAAGCTGATTGTCTCTCTGAGTAGACATAATAGTACTAGTAGAGAAACCGCTCGCGACGTCATTGGTGGTAGCGACTCTACCGAGTTCGTAACCTACCATTTGATTTCCACCTCCATTGTTCCAGCCGTTATTGCCCCAACCACAGAGGAGAAGGAGCAATATCCACCAGCCATCGCCGCCGAAACCGCAACCGTTGTTATTATTGTTGCCCTGTCCTACAGCGTAGCCTGTTGCGAATTCACCATCCATTAATGAATCCTCCTATAAAGATTATATCAAATCCAGTCTGCGCATAACTGAATCCAATATCACCTAAGTCCGAACATACGTAAAATGTTCGGATTCAACCCTTTAGCCTGCGCCATCTGCATAACCACCGCCTGAGGGTTAGGCGAGTTGCGTAATTGAAGAGCCATCTGATACGCCTGAGGGTTCGTATTTCTGACGTAGTCTTCAAAAGCTGAGGGGTTTTGACGAATTTGGTTAACAAGTTCTTCGATATTCTGAGAAGGCGCGTTCTGAACAGTACCACCATAAACGTACTGAGAACTATCCATCAAATTAGGCATTGGGCGCCTCCTTCGGCTCTAACGCAGCTACACGAGCTACGAGAGCATTGTACTCTTCTCTCGACACAGGTACGCCTGCAGGGTTAGCTGGCATACTGTACGAGAACGTCTGCCAAGACTTATTGCCACTGGCGTCTACGCGAACCGTGTAGAATTCATTCTTATCTTGATGGAAGTACACCATCTCACTGTCCCAAGAATTGGACTTCATAATAGCTTCTTCCAGGCTAGTTACACGGACGACGTTAGTGTTCATACGGTTAAACGAAGAGTATCCAGAACCGTATTGTGAAGATTGCCAAGAACCGTTACCGTTACCATTACTGTTAAACATAGTTAATTCCTCCCGTCTACAGCTTTATTATACGAATTCCGTATACGGTTGTCAATAGGAAATTTAAAAATTTTTGTAAGATTTTTTTATAGACTCTACAAGAGTGTTGTAAGCGTCAAGTTCAGGAAGGTGCAGTTCGTTAAGTTCTTCGGGATGTAACGTAGATATTATGCTTACAAGCTTGTTGACAAGACCGTGTATTGACACTACAGCCTTGCGAAGAATAGCTAGCTCGTCTTCGGGAAACATTTTTTCACGGAGAGCTTCGCGAACATTATCTTCATATCTTTCTCTATCGAGGTCGTTTATATTTGCGAGCTGGTCTTTCAATTCTTTAGTAATCATTATTCTACTCCTTTCGATTCAACGAACGCTATAGTCATCGCTGCCGCCATATCGCTATCACTCACAGGCTTTACTTTACCGAGAGACTTTACAGCTACACGGTTAAACGCATCACCTATGGTATCCGACACATTTTTGACGACAGGTGTCGCAACCTTATATACAACGGTGAGAGGGTTGTTTTCGAGATGTGCTTTCCACGCGCCGAGTATATCAGCCTCAGAGTCGAAATGCTTAAGAGTAAACATAGGGTCGTAAACAAAGAACGTTGTACTCGAAAAAGCAATACTTTTGGTACCGTTGCTGTTAGCACTGGCACTCAATGACTCGTAGGCATTGCAGAGCGCTGGAGTTTTAGTCTTCGTATCGACAAACCAAGCGATAGGGCATCCGAGAGCTGCGTAGCTGATTTGTAAACGCGTAATCTCAGTTTTTGAATTCGTTTTAACTACCCAAGCGTCCTCACTTCCGTCTAAAACTATTCTCGCCACGTTACCGTGAACGGTCTCGGCTAAAGTATAGAGATAATTATAATTCTCTTCATCAACACCGTCACCGAACTCAAAATGCTCAGGGAGCTTATCTTTAACAGCATCGGGAATAGTGATACTATCTACAAGAGTGCCGTTTGCTTCTTCACTTCTAATACTTGTAACGTCAGTAGAAAGAAGTATTTTAGAGTACGGCTTATAAGGCTCAGGATTAGTACCCGAAACAAGCATAGGGCAGATGGTCACATCGTCGAATGTGCCAATTATTAATAACTCTGCACCATAGGCAGTATTCCACGATGCAACTCCATTTACTATCGGGACACTTGTCTCGTCCAACCAATCACTTTCCTCCCAGTATTTAGAAAGATATATACCGTTACCGCTGTCAAGCGCATTTGTGCCAAGAGATAAGCACACGTACGGAGCATCGGTCATCGGAATAGGTATACTAGCATAGGAACCATCAAACTTACCGTTGAGAGTAATACTTCCGTTTTCGTTAACAGTAATGCCCTCTCTGCTTGTAACTGTGGACTTCGTGTCCCAAAGGTTATCGCCTACAACCTTATGCGTCATACCGCCGATTTTCTCTATAATTGCATATCTCGCAGCATTCTCGGGAACGGGGACTGCGTCGGTCACGCCTGAGAATTCGGTGTATTTGAGAGAGGCGCTTTCGAGTCGGTCAAGGCGGTATTGAGCATCTTTAATGCCGTTTCCGAGGGTCGTTGCAACGCCTTCCAGCGCACTACTGGTAAATGCCTTTGCTGTATTGAGAACATTGTCAGCGTACGCGTTTGCATTTTCAAGAGCTGCGTTAACCTGACCTACATTTGCGGCGTGCTCTTCATCGGCTGAGGGGTAAGGTAATAAAATACTACCTTTATCCATTCTCTGAACCACAGTGCCTGGGAAAGACACGTCCTTAAAGTATGCAGAGTCCATCATTATCGCGCCATCTTCACCGTTAGGACCGATACCGTAAAGCCGTCCTGCATTCGTTTTCGATGCTTTCGATTTTACAAATCCCTCAAAAATAGCGTCAAGCTCTATTTTAGTTGTAGTGCCGTTTCGGAGGGTCAGCTGGAGATAGCGCGTACCATCTTCCTCTACATCGTCTATATTAACGATTAAGTCTTCAAGAGGTAGGTCTATCGCATTGCTGAGAGTCTCGCCGTTCGCGTCCGTAATCGTAAGCTTATATTTACCGTCTATTGCCAATTTAAGGCTCTGGGTATATTCAATAGCTTCTTGTTTAGTCTTATCAGCATATTCATTAGCTTCTTGTTTAGCACTATCGGTATAGGTGTTAGCTTCTTGTTTAGCAAGTGCTATAGCCTTATCAGTGTATGTGTTAGCAGCTTGTTCAGCGCTTGTAACCTGTCCAACACTGGCGGCACGTTTCGGGTTTTCACTGTCCGTATCTATAAGAATACTTCCATCTTTAAATCTCATAACCAGTGTCATATAATCTTCAGCAGGATAGCCATACCAATAATAATCAGTACGCATAACCATATCTGAATCTCCAGAACCTTTAGCGTACACGGAACCTACAGGGACAGTTTCATCTTTAGCTCGAGATTTGACAAGCACGCCGTCGTTTGAGATGTCTTTTAAAACATTTACAGTCAGGGCTACATCTGCCAAAAGATGTTCGCAGTAATTTACCAGGCTGTTCCAATCTGATGTAGTTATATTGTGCGAATGGGAATACTTACTCAGGGCTGTTGAAACTGTTTCTTTAAAAGCATTGCTTAAAAAATCTTTTATAATTCTTTCAAATTCGGTCATATGTGCCTCCTATTTACCATTGATATTTTTATAGCGTACGTACGTTTCATACAGTTTAAAGTTACAGACACTTTCTCCTTGGATTACGTGACGTATAGACTTGCCCTTACCTGAGTAGCGAACCACCAGTTGACGTAAAGTGTTAAAAGCTCCCGTCGCAGGGGTATCTGCGCCACCAAGTCTAATTGCAGTGTTGAGAACTCCACGGTCGCTTGTAGAAGTTTTCCAAAACGGAGCGTCTGTAGACACGTCAGTCTTAGTAATTCTACAGTCACCGTCAACCGCAACCCATAGCGTAAAGGGAAACATATCGCGTTCAGATAGTGTTGCAAACACTATCTTCGATTCGACAAATTGTTTCTGGGAGTCTATGCTATCGGCTTTCTGACCAGTGTCCCAAGTGTACTGTATAGGAATATTTTTAAGTTTGCCAAGTTCGTCAAACACAGTGTCCATATACAAATCGATATCCTTAGGCTCTCCAGACTCTTCAGGGGGTCGGTCAATATCTTCTTCAAATATTGTATATTCAACACCCCTGCTATCAACCAGCGTCAATACGCCGCGGGCGTCTTTAAATACGTTGGACAGGCTTAGAGGGTACGTGAGGTATTCCCAACGCTTGTGCAAGGTATTGTATATGAAGACTTTTGTAGAGCTCTCTGAGGAGCATATCAGTATATAGCTATCGTCAGAAACGTCTGCATAAATTTCACAGTCTTGACAGTCCGATAACAGATGTTCTATGGGTTTGGAAAGCACAGTTAAGTTCAAGATATCGTCTGAACTGGAGTATGTGTTAGGATATGCATAATACACCGTATCTCCAGACTTGAATATAAATCCATTAAGAATGCTCTTTAAACTGCGCCTGTCTTCATAAGGCACTCCGATAGAAGTGGACACCGTTTTGGTAGTAAACCCGTCAGATACAGGAGCTGAGAGGTGCACGCTGTGTTGGGTAGTGTATATTAGATAGTTTCGCCAAGGAATTAGCGCAGTAGCGCAACCTTCAAAATTAGAACTAAATTCAAGAATGCTATACATCGGCGTTACAAAGCTGTCTGGAACTGTGGCATATATGAAGCCAGTCTGCTTCGAATCTCCAAAACTGTATAAAGTTTTGGAATAGTACGCTTTAAGCCCCAAAACAGCGTTAGGCATATCAGTTTCCAAATACTCCGTAACGTCTCCTACAGTAGGCGTCCAAACGTAAGACGACACTGTGGAATTTACATAGTATTCGGAATCCTTTTCACGCAGCGTCACTATGCTAAATCTTAGCACAGGTATAGTTTCTTTAGGAAGACCTTGAATACTGTAAAGCAACGCTAATGGAAAAACGTCAATTCTAGACGTTACGTTGCCATAGGATGTATAGTCTTGCGACGTACGCCCCACATTCAAGGGCATATATACCCTCTTCACATAACGCGCGTTACCGTCGTCGTCCACATCACCCACGTTCTCAGAAGGGCGGTACATTTCGTTAATTGTCTGCACTGTTTTGGAATTTTCAGTATTGATAAAATCTATAGCTCCGTAAGGGTTCCAAGATACTCCGTCAAAACTATAGTCCCACGTGGCGTAGTACACGTTGGGGTCTTTCGGAAGTCTACAAAATGCCTTTAGCAAAATGTCGCTGTATTGCACATCGTGGCTTAATTTAGACAAAGGTTTGAACTCGCGCTTATCGCCTACCTGTTCGGTAATGCGGGATACTTTAAGGTTTTTGAACTCGTCTGACAGGGCGTATGAGACAGTCTGTAGCGTGCACTTACAGGACTCTATCGCCAAATAGTTTTGCCCAAAAAGTTCGTCAAACGTAGGAGTGTAGTCAGAAAGTTTTATTAAGTAAGACCAATTATGTACTTCACGGTCTTCAAGATAAACGTAACCTGTAAAACCTAAATCATCAGAGTAGACTAGGGCAAATTCGCAATCAGTGCCTATCCCAATGTGGGGAATACTGTAATCATTCAGCACCAGTTCTTCATCAAGAGTTTTAATTTCAGACTTACCGTCGCTAGTGTACACGTAGCTGAGCTTAACGCTAAGCGTGCCTGGGTCCGTATCGTCGGCGTGGTGTTCGCTGAAAGCTACTTTCAAATCGCTAACATTTTCATAGTATTTAGATATATCGGGAATTGTGAAAATACCTTTAAAGTAATCCTTACGCATCACGTTGGTTGTAGAAAATGTAATTTTAGAATACTCTTTAGAATTCGCTTGCATCCTTTTTAAGAGGGTCGTATCAGGTAAGTGGTTGTCGATAGTATACGAAAGCACGCAGTATTTTTTTATACCCCTGTCTAACTCGTACACATCCACATTACCGCCAGCCTCAAGTTCTTCAGCATATATTTTTTTAAACGATGGTTTGAACGACACGTTGGCGCGGATGCCAAGATTGTCTGTACGTCTAAAGATAACATACGGTTGTTTGCCTCTAAGTGCCACATCTATTCCAATCTCCGCCCCAGAAGTTCCACCGTGAGCGCTGGAAATGTTAAGAATATTTTTATCCTTATCTGTAAACGTATACCTAGCAGCCGTAGTCACAGTTTCACCGTCACCGATAAACACCTTATCAGATTCAACTTCATACCTTTCACGTTCTACAAAGTTCTTAGAATTCCCTACGTACGGCAATATTCCAGATATTCTTGGAACGGTCATCCCGTACACGTCGCGTATAGCGTAAGGATTATCAAGAGCCATATTGGGGTTTAACGGAATCTCACCTTCGGCACTCGACAGTGTCGTAAGCTCTGGAGAAATTACAGTAAGTATAAAAGAATCGGATTCCCCTTCCTCTTTAGATATTTGGATATACCGTGGAAGAGATGTAACATTGCTGTCATATAAGGTGCTGTCTGCGACTCCAGCGTCCGCCATTGCTTGTAAAGAAACCTTACAATTACCTATGATTGTAGAGGAGTTTGTGTTTACGAACGAAGGGTTGGAAAAGTCGAATATTTCAGAATCCAATATTTCAGAATCTGTTTCAGACTCTGATTTCCAATCCAGTGTGACCTCTTCACAGGTGTAGTAATCTCTACTTTTTACAGTAATGGTAACGTTAGTGTCTTTACCATCTCTAGCTTCGATACCCCACCCGCCCAACTTCTTCTTAACAAACACGTGCTTTCCCGTAAACAATACGTGCATAGGGTGGCTATCAGCTTTGTACGCTGCCTGCATACGCTTTCTAAGAGACAGTGTTCCGTCTTCGTTGAGAGTTAGATTTTCAGCTTCTAAAACGGTATCTGCGTCTACAACCGATTTAGTACAGTCCACACCTTTGGAATTGTTTAACGAAAACTGTTTAAGTTTTTCTTGAGGTCTGTAATCGCGTCTATAACGTTTATTAATCATACGTCCCAACCTCCAGAATCCAGAACACTGAAGTAGGTCTTACCGATACCGTTGGGAACTTTCATAGCTTCGGTAATAGCACGGGTGTTAACTTGTTTACGCAAATCGTTAAGATTAGCTTTTACCAAGTCCCTGTAAGCTGAAAGGTGTGCGACAGCGTTGAGCGTTACGAAGTTTGGCACGTTGTAAGCCGTCTGAAGCTGCTGAAGCCCTTGTGTAAATTCGTCGCTAAACAGAGCTCCGTTATCCCCGTTACGAACTGCAAATTTAAAGCACACGTACGGGATTACGAAAAGAATGAGCCAATCTACAGGGAGATAGTCTGTGAGGCTAAACTTGGCAACAGATTCGTTAGGAGTCTCCACCCAGTATGCGTGATAATAGCCTACAACAACAGCGGTGTATACTTGGGATTTTGCGGGGCTTTCTGCATAAAAGCCGTAAACCTTTTCTACAGGCTCCCACACCTCGTACTTCTTAACACACAGGGTGTTGTTAGCATATGTTTCAGGGTCTCTGTAATACGCTACCTTGGTATTAATTACCTCGCCTGACAAGTCGCGAATTATGGAAGGTTTGCGCGACGGGTTGTTTTCAGTAATAGGAATGCTTTGGGATGTGGCAGGAGAGGTGGTGAGAGCCACACAGTCTGGTGAATCTGTTACTTTAAACGTGTTCTCTACACGCATTTCCGTTACACTCGGAAGAGATATTCTGAGTATAGTGTTAAGTTCTGAAATAGCCTGGTCGAAGAAGTGCGACACGTCTTCGTATGCCAAAGCAGGGTAGTTCAGAGCTTGGTTTATCCTAGACATACAGTCTGATATTGTAAATTTCATAATACCTCCTTATATGTAAAAGAGCAGTTTGCAATTTGCAAACTGCTCTTCATTTAGCTTATTTCAAGTACCTGCGGTTCAACGTTGGCACTGTGAAGGTCCAGTTTTGCAAGGCGCTCTCTAGCGTGCTCCCAATGCGTTTTGTTAACGTAATAGGTTTTACCGTCGCAGGGGATTCTTATTTGAACACCGTTGACAGAAATCGACAAAATTGCACCGACTTGATTTGCCATAGTTTTGGGAATCGAGATGGGCATACGCTCTTCTGAGCGGTACTTGGAAAGAGACTGTTGAGCCTCTAACATATTCTGTCCGTCAACAGTCGCACGCTGGTTCCTGAAATCTGTGGACCTGTTGAGATTGTCAGATTCGGGAACAGCGCTGACCGTCGGCTTCTGGTTAAGCTGGCTTATAGCCAATGCCAGAGCCTGTATAGCATCTGAACCTGTATTGTTTTTAGCAGAAAGTTGAGCTTCGAGCTGAGCGTTTCTACGCTCAACAGCTTCGAGAGCTATAGCCAACTCTTCAGCGGTAGCCTTTCGACTACCGCCTTCGAGGGGCTGCTCGGAGCCAACTATGCCGCTATCACATATATCAGGGTCAGCGATAGCCTGATTTTTCTTATTGGGCATAGTAATACTCCTTTAAAATTAGTCTATGCGAGAATCGCCAGTGAGGTTGTGTGCGGAAACGCCGTTATCTATTGCAAGAACGTCGTCTTCGTAACCCGTACCGTCAGCCTTAGGAACATCGTTGAGAGTGTAGGTTGCAGGAAGCGCAGTTACCTCTGCCAACTCTGCAGCGTCTGTGTTAGCAAGTCCCTTTATATAGAACTTACCCGCGTTAGCGCCAGTGCCAGGCTCTACTTGGTCTGCGGTAAAGCGAATGGGAGTGCCAGTGCCTCTACTACGTTCAAGGATGTACGAAGCGGTAGGAGTGGTACCAGTAACGATAGCCTTCTTACCGTTGTCCATCGTACGACCGCCGTTGATAGGCTTAACAAGGTCGGTCATAGTTACAGAGCGTACTTCTACGTTAGTGCCCTTGACGAGGTACTTAAGCTCGTTCTTCTCAGTAGTGGTGTTGTACACTACAGACTGGAACACCTGCTCAGGATAGAAGTAGTTGTTCTGGTCGTCCATATAACCGTACTTGTAGTCGGTGAACTGGTTCTTCACGTCGGGGCGAGCGTTAACGTTAACCTTGTACTGCGTGGGGCAGGAAAGGTAAGCCACAACAGCGTCGGGATTGGGAACCTTGTAGCCGAGAGAGTCTATCTTCCAACCGATAGACTGGCGCTGGTTGAGCGGGTCTTCAGTACCTGCGGAACCGAGCTCCTTCTTAATGAACTGGGGCTGAGTGTGACCTTCAACGCCGATTCTGAAGAGGCACTCTTCACCGAGAACGAAGGAATAGTGAACGTTGAGAACTTCTGCAGTTTCGGGAACGTCTTTTGCAGTAATGTCAGCGCGCATCTCGTTAGTAGCGAGGTCGGCAACGTGCACTACAGTATCGTTACTATCGCCCTTGGGAGCGCCTACGAAAATATAGTTCTTCTGACCTGCAGCATCGTGGTAGATGTAGCAAGTGTAACCGTCACCGTCGGTATAGGTGTTATCGGTCTTGATAGTCTTAGCCTTCTTAAAAGCAAGAGAGAAGAGGTCGATAACCATATCGTTGGAGTACGCTCTGCCAGTGCTCTCGTACTTCATAAACTCCTTAACTCTCTTATCAGTGATAAGGTCAAAGAGTACTGCGGAAGACGCGAGTACAAGGAAATTGGAACCTTGGTAAGGACGAACCTTAGCAGCTTCCATCGAAAGAACGATTTTACGGAATTCGTCAATCGTAGGAGCACAGTCAGGAGTCATAAACTTGACGTGGTCTACGGTCTTATCGCCGTCGGGAATAAGGTGGTCCGAATCGTCATCGGAACGAGTCTTAGGAACAGCGTAGAACATTTGACACTCTGCGAGAAGAGCCTCTTGAGCTAGAATGTCCTTGGTCTCGGGAACCTTGAGCGAAAGCTGTCTGGTGTACTCAGAGATAAGCGGGTCTACTACCGCCCAGTTTACCTTATCGGTAAACTTCATTACACGTCCGTACGAGTTCGCAGTAGCCTTGATAGCTACCATACGACCTTGGTCGGATGCGGGCGGAATACCTTCCACCAAGGGTTGGGTATGCGCTGCAAGAGAGAGCATACGCTTGAACACAATCTCATTGGAGCCGTTGTTAGAGGGCATCGTGCGCTCTACCGCAAGACCGTCAAAGAGAAAATCCTGTTCAGAAAGCTCGATAGTGCGAAGCATTATCTTGCTGTATACAGCAGCGGGCTGCATCACGTTCTGACCCTGGAGAGGGGACTGAGGCGCAGGATTTCGGTAAACCGATGTGTTGTTGATGAGGGTTAAATCATCCATTGGTTTTCATTCCTCCTAGAATTTATTAAAATTATTTTGGGAACTGGTTGTATTGATTAGGCATAGACTGTTTAAGGAAGCTGTCAACGTAAGCGTCTTCGAGCTTGGACGCAGCTGCTCTGGGAGCTTCGGGTGTATTAGCGCCTCCGTAAATCTGAGAAGTTGAGGAGCCTGCCATACGCTGTGAACGAATAGCGTACTGCTCAGGATACACTGCTCTGAACACCGCTTCTACATCGCTAACGGTGGTGAGGTTAATACCTTTTGCCATAGCTGTATTGCCGAACGTCACAAGGTCGTCTTCCGAGAGTCCGAATTTATTTCCAAACTCGGTCATTCTGTTAACGAACGCGTTCTGTTCTGCAACGTACTGCTGGTTCTGCAGATACTGTTCGATGTTCTGAAGCCTCTGAAGTGTAGCATTCTGTTGACGGTTTCCGTTAAGTGCTTGCTGAATCCTTTCAAGCGGAACTCCTCTGCTAATCAACTCCTTGATTATAGCAGTCTGTCGCGGAGTGTACGGAGACTGAGGTTGGGACTGAGCGCGGTTAGGTTGAGACTGCGCCTGCGAAGCCTGAGCCTCAAGCTGCTGGTTTCTTGCAACTATCTGAGCAATCTGTTCGGAAGTGTACTGCGGAACCTGAGGCTGTGCCTGGGGTTCTGCAGGAGCGGGTTCAGCAGTCTGCTGAGGCTGCTGGGTTTGAAGTGCTGCGGGAGTTGAAGGATTCAAAAGACCCATATCGTCAAGGGTACTGTTGTTTACGTACGCTTCGAGTCCTGCCGAATCGTCAAGTGCGGGAATTCCTGAAAAAATGTTGTTATCTGGCATAGTTAAGCCCTCCTTAAGTTTAAGTATAACTCATTTGACAAGATTTGTCAATAGTATTTTGAAAAAATTTATCTTCCCATCGGCTGACCTGCATTAACAGGGGTTGCGGGAAGCTGTCCCATAGCGGACATCTCTATCTGTTTAGCAACTTCTTGAACAGCCATTTCGGGAGGCATTCCGCCTTGAGTAAGCGTACCGACTGCGGTAAGTACAGCAGTATATTCCTCCACCTTCATATTCTCCATTTGAGCTCTCATACGCTCTCTAAGAACGTTTTGCTGCGCCTTGGGAATGTTGAGCCAGCTTATAAGTTCGTCGGGAGTAATAAGGTCAGGATAGCCGTGTTCTGCAGGGCTATACTTCATCTGAAGCTCAAAGAGTTTCTGAGCCGCTTCCTCGAAGCTCTGGTTAGAACGAGGAGCGCTATTGGAAACGTTAATTTCGATATCGCTACGACCTATAAGCGACGCGGGGTCGAACTCCAGTTCGGTAGCAGCGTTCTGCTGGTCTTTATTTACCATCTGAGGATAGAACGATTCTCTACTTCCGTGGATGATGTAGAACTGGGTTATAATCTCCAGCTCTTTGCGTATGAACTTGTCTATCGACTTTATACGCGTACTGTCACGCATAGTGGCACGGTCGATAGCCTGAGAAACGCCTCCAGTAGTCTGGATGGAACCGTAGCTTCTTCCTAAGTACGCACCGTCGACACCTGACACGTTCTGAATCATTTCTATAAGATATGTTCTAAACGCATCGATGGTTTTCGGAAGCTCTGGACGCTCAGCGTATGCCTGTACTGCATTAGGGTCACAGTTGACAGTAAACGCCGCATCAGGATTTTCCTTCTTATTCTGGTAATCCGAAACGTTAAGACCTGACATAGCGTTGATGAATTCTGAAGGATTCTGGTTTTTGAAGTACGCTGTCGCTTCGGTACTGTCTATCTGGTTAAGAGTGAGTACCATCGACAGCACTTTGTAACATTTGGAAATTCCCCAGAAGTTGTTCGGAACCTTGTCATCGTAGAGAGGGACGAACGGAATTATAGCAGGTTGGATATCTTTCGACACGTCTAAGATATTTCTACCAGCTAGGTAAACGATATCTATGCTTGGCGTGGGCTTCAACATACCTGTAAGCGGGTCTGGTTTTACACGAAGCACACGTTTATAACAGATTAAGAACGTTACTACACCTTTTGCCGATTGCTTTGCCTTATCCTGAAAGTATTTAGGGTCAGTGTGACCTAAATTGTCGTTAGCCGAGTCTAAAGCATACATAGCGTTAGCAAATCTGGGAATAGTTTTGAGAAAAGACTTGGATTTGCGTTCTGCAAAGAACATATAACGCATTTCGTCAACGGTAGCTGCCTCAGGGTCAGGGAAGACGTTAGAAGGGTGCCAAGCTTTAGACTGTATCTCACTGTGAAGCGAGAACATACGAGTAACGTCGGCAGCGTCTACGATATCGCTATTCCAACCGAATAAAACTCCAGAAGTGCCGTGAAGATAAGCATAGTCTGCAGCTTCGTTGTTCACGTCATCCATATTGGAAGCGTTCCACTTCATCTGGAAATATTTGTTAGCAGTATCTGCCAACTCCCTAGCGCCGATGGTGAGCGGACGGTAGTCTCCAGCATATGACGTAGGCATAATAGAGGCTTTCGTCGCTTCCTTTATAATAGTGATAGGGTTGTTTACAGGAGTCTGCATATATGAGGGGATTTTTCGATTATATGTTTTCCAAATGTCGGAGTGGTCGGCAGCATCGAGAATTTTGAAAATTCTAGCCTGTTCTGACTTATAGTTCATAGCGTCGTTGAAGTCTTCAACAATATCGTCTACAGTGTATTCTGTAATACCGTACTGGTCAAGTATATCTTGTGACGATAAATGTTCAGAAATGTCAGAAAGCTGTTGATTGTAGGATTTTTCGTCCATTACGAATCACCTCCTAAGAAATCGTCTCCGAGAACGTCTCCGAACAGTTCTGACTGTTCGAACTTGTCAAATATTGTCAACATCTCGGGAGTGTTAGATTCGGGCTTAGGCAACATTGCTTCGAGTTCTTGCGAAACCTTAGCAGCCTGCTCCAGATTTTTACGCTGAAGCAGCTGTATATCCCTCTCTTCCTTCTCCGTCACTGGAATAAGGTGAAGTGTTTTACCTATCTTAGTGACAATATTCGTTAATTTGTCAACTTTCTTGTTTAGCAGCGCTACCATAGACTGAATCTCCAGCAAAGCTGCGTGTTCTTGGTCTGTCAAGGCGTTTATTCCTCCTATCCGAAATTATCTATGAAACTTTCTACCATATCCGACGGCGTGCTCCAATCTACAGCATACGGGTTCGTAGTTCTTTGCACGTCCATCATAACCTGTCTCCAAATTTCACTGAAATCGTCGGGATTTTCAGGAAATTGCGGGAAAGGAGCCATCATATAGCGAATAGCGTCGGGTAAATGGTTGAAAGCGTCTACAGGATTCTCGCCTTGGTTAGAGTTATCACCGACTTTTCGCTCGGGATACTTATATTTAGCCAAAGAATCCTTTATTTTACGGCAAGTGTTAAATATTTTCAACCTGCCGTGGTTAGCGTAGTTAGCAACCTTCTGAATAGTGGGTGCTATAGAGTTACCTTCGCAGTCTCTAGCGGTCTGGAATACGATTCCTTTTTCACGGTAAGCGTCAATCCAGGATTGTCCCGACACCTGGTCCTTATTTCGACCTCTCGGGTCACACTGGTGCGGGAAAGCTAAGAGATATGCGGGGAATTTATCAGCTTCTTTTATCTTCTGAACGATATAATCCATAGGTTTGTCGTTCAAAGACTCCTCTACTTCATTATATAGGTAGATAATCTTCCCTATCGGGTCGAGTGCAGCGACAACGTGAGCTGTAGGGTCGCGTCTACCGAAGTCAGTGCCCGTTATTCTACGCCAATGGGCGGGTATTTCGAAGGGTTCTATGAACCAATCTGAGAAATCGGGATACACGAGACCTTCCGTATACTTGAAAGAACCCTTCAAGTAACGGTTTATCCACCATTCTTCTTTGTTTTTCGCAAGGTTTTTCTCATAATCAGGGGGCAGATAGACGTTTGCAGAGGTTGCAGAGATGTGCGTTACCTTTGCAGGGTCTCTTTTATCTAACGGAATCTTGTATCTGTCCTTAACATCACCGTGATAAAAGACTTTATCCGACACCATTAGCCAGTCGGTATTAAGCCAACCTACGTCAGGGTTACTGGAGAGTAGCATTTTTAGCCTATTCTTACCTTTGAAGAAGCCCACCTTGTTACGAAGACGGGCTAGAATGTAGGCTATAATGTCGTAATCTACCTCGGAAGCCTCCTCTACCCAGATAATAGATAGGTTTGCAGAACGAATCTTACCTTCTTGGTCGAGAGCTTTGGCAGATATACGGGAACCGTTTATAAGGTCTACGTACCAGTTAACCTTGTCCTGATTAGACTTAGCTACAAGCTTCGCAGGAAGGTTATCTGTAACGAATTTCAGACAAGTGTCTGAAACCTGACCCCACGTCTTCGCTCCCATTAGTCCTGCTGAGTTAGGTATTTGCAGGACAGTGCAGAGGAACTCCATACCACAGGTGTATGTCTTAGCTGAACCGAATCCGCCAGCGTAGAGTTTTTGCTGATGCTCGTCCAAGTGGAACGCAGCTTGGTGTGCCATAGGCTGGTAAGTGCAGATAAATGCGTTACAGTTTGGACAATAAATGAAAAATTCGCAGGTCTTTCCTGAAAAGGACGTTACCTCTTCCAATGTGGCGAATTTACAGTGCGGACAGAGACTGCCAGCTTCTGCGGTATAAATGCTGGACGTATTTCGTCCAAAAGCCGTAGCTTTGAAATGACTCTTAAACTTACCAGTGCCTGCTGCGATAGTGTCAGGCTTGTCTTTCAGCACCACCTCTGCACGTATCTCGGGCTCACCACCCTCTTCGGAGGGCGTGGGCTGAGCTTCTTCAGCCAGCTTTTGAAAATCAGTATGCCTTCTAGCGTAATCTTTTTCTTCTTGCTGTACAGCTAAATCCTGAAGAAGCCCGAGACCTTCGGCTAAGAAGTCAGATTTATTCTGTTTCTTCGCCATTCGTATCGCCTACCTTTAGTGTACCGAGGCGTTTACTAAGGATAAGATTCGCAGAATCTGCATCAAGTCCGACTTCTCTGGTGAGAATGTCGTGACAGAGCATATACGCTGCAAGTCTATTCGAGTCGTTAGCAGCGGTGTCGGCGTCTGAACCTAAGGTAGCGTCGACGTGTTCCTTGAACTTCTTATGCTCTTCCGACTTTTCATAGATATAGCTTTCGGGAACTATTTTCGCTAGGAAAATACCGAAGGCGCTATTGAAATTGTCGTAAACGCTCTCAGGCGTATTATTTGTGAGAAGTTCCTGAGCATACGCTTCCATAACTCCCATTATAAGAGACAGGAACTGTTCTGCCGTAAACGGCTTCTCACTAAAACTGCATTGAACCTGAGATTCAATTTTGCCAGTTTCTTTGTTCTCGACCTCTCTAAGATACGCTTTAAAGTATCTCGTAGGGCGAGTCTGTTTAGATTTCATCGCTTTCATACAAATCCTCCTGAATGGTTTGTATTTCCATTTTAACATTTATTTATCCATTTGTCAAGTGTATTTACAAGTTTACTCAGTTTTAGTTGATTGTAGTTGATTTGGAGAACCCTTCTCTTTCTTTATATATTTCTTTCTCTTAGGAGAGGTATGTGTTTAACACTGTACGTCAAGTCTATGATGTGAGGTCAATACCACAATAGTAGATAGATAGACGAGGAAAGATGTTAGTTCAAACCATAGCCCCTATTTAGGAAATATTTACGCAGAAATTTTATGAAGGGTGTACAGCTGGAAAGGGTTGTACAAAAATTTTGCTTAAAGGAGGGCTTTAATATGCTCAACTCTACTTTCAATCATCTCAAAACTGTAGTAAAGGAGGGGTTCTCTCTTGTAAAGACCGTTACTGTCGGTACCATCAATGCCGTTGGTCAGGACTTGTCAAAAGCTAAGCAAACTGCTGACGAGTTCAAAGAGTTCCTCGAGTGGAAGAAGCAGCGAGACAACGACAAGAAGTAAGCACTGCTACGCGTGCGCGCGAGGACCTTCCCCGTTGACAATAGGTGTCAACATTATTCACCCACCCACCAATACATAATTTAAACCGAGGGGAGCGGTTACAATACTCCCCAGAAAGGCTTTACTGATTATGAAAAACATTACTGAAATGCTCACCGCTACTGAGACCACCGCCACCGCTCCCGTTGCTACCGCAGAGGTAGCTCAGCCCGATGCATCTACTCCTCGCACTATCTACATCTTCAAGTTCGACTATATCAACTCCGAGCTTATTATCAAGTATGACGAGGTAGACGGAAGAAAAGGACTTCACGCTAAGGCTCACCCTGCTCTCAAGGTTAAACCTTATATGAAGCAGGACATAACCGCAGAGATAGTTGAGGACCCTTCGGGCTACTTACTGCTCACGCCCTGCCCTACTAAGAAGGAGATTGCAGAGTACGAAGCTAACAAGCCCCAGCCTAAGACAGAGCCCGTGAAGAAGAAGCTCACTAAGGCTCAGCTTGCATATCTCGCTTCCTTCCGTTAACACATCCACGCGCACACACCAGCCACTCCCCTCTCAAACGAGGGAGTGGTTTTTTTTATGTCAGCTAAAGTCGTACATACCATTAGTTAGCTATCGAACCGCTCGCTGCGCTCGCGGCAAGTAGTCTACCTCGATTATCTTGTCGATTTTCGTTAAATTTCCTAAATTATGATGGGCGTATGGTTTGTTATGAATTGTACAAAAAATTAAATTTTAAGAGGTGCTTATGTTTTACGCTTACCAGATGTTCGATGTAGAGTTTTGGTCCAATGAGGACAACTGTTGGAGATTTTTAACAGTTACAGGACCGCAGTTAAAGAACATTTTAGAAAACCCTAAGAACGAAAGGATAACTTATAAAGAAATAGATTACAGCTATCCTACAAGTTGCGATTATTAAGAAAGGCGGTGATAAAATGAAGCAGTACACTATTTTTGGTACGATAGTCGACACTGAAACTTCAGTAGAGACTAAGCAGTATGGGGCTATAAAGCCCCAGAAGCCCAAGAAGCACGTAGTACATTATCCTTACAGATGTAAGACTAATGCAGGCGAACGCATAGTTTGGGCACAGCACGAATACCAGGCAGTAGCTAAGTGCATAAAGATGCACGGTAGCTGTAACGGCAGACCTGAGTTGAAGTGATACATAGGGCAGAGTAATTAAATTTGCTCTGCCCGCTTTTCGAACATATCAAATTTAATTACAAAGGAGACAGAAAATGAACGGACTTCAGTTTTTAAAGGAAATGAGCAATAGCTCAAACACGACCAAGGTTGTTAGATTAGGCAACCCCAATAAGATTGACATTACTAAGCTCACCAGAGCAGATTTCAAGACACCTGCATTGAGAGCTAAGTATTTCAGAGCAAACAATCTTAGCCTTGACAGACTTCACCTGCCTGAGATGACCGCAGAAGTTTATAATGAGGTAGCTAAGGACTTCAAGGGTCCTAAGACAGCTAAAGCTAATTTAAGCTTTGACACAGCATCCAGCTATTTCATAAGAAAAGCTCAGCTCAGAGTTTTAGCAGAAGACTTGGGAGTAAATCCCAGTACCCTGGACAGTTCCAACTATATCTGGAATGAGGACTACTACATCCACCCGAACTTCTTAGTAAATCTCAACATAGCTGAGGATTTATTCAGAGAAAGAGGTGATGATTGGCGTGAAGCTTCAGCTAACACAGTTTACATAGCTAAGGACGCTAAGAATACGAGCCTTGACGCTGAGCTTTGGGAGAACCTTTACCACTTCTGCTTTATAGCAATAGTATCCAGAAAGGCAATGTTATTGCACAAGGTACCGCAGTGCTTAAGCTTCCTGATGAGCATATTAGAATACTCCAACGGTTTTACAGAAAACGTCACAGGAGCTCAGCTATCTGTAATGAGAAGCTATATAGAGTTCTTCACCAATCTGCTTACAGACGAAGAAGCTTCAAGCTTTATCAAGAGCAATACCGATGTAGAAGTATTCGGAGCTTACGAAGCAACTGCAAGCGACTACGTAGAAACCTATAGAACAATGCTCAGACAGCTTGTTAGATGCACAGGCGATGAGCTCGAGTACTTCAGAGACATAATGTCTACAGTATCGGACCCTAACTTAGAGAAGATACTGGAACAGGCAATGGACCCTGAAGACTGCTTGTCAGGAGTTTACTTAGACAACGAAGACGACGAAGACTTCGAGGTAGAGCCTGAAGAATAATGGAAATAGGAAAGGAAGGTTTTACGACCTTCCTTTTCTTTTTGCTCGGTCGGTCGTAAAAACCGATTGACAATTATAGCGAGATATGCTATAATACAGATACCACAATTATCTTGTCCAGTGAGGTATTTCAACGGTAGAAAAGGTTTACGGATAGCCTAGGCAGACTAATGTGCAGGTTCGACCCCTGCCCTCACTTCCAGCTCGAAAGAGCAATCAGAAAAGCCAGGTCAGTGTATGCGTCCAGACCATAACAAGACGTAGCTGAGTTCCTGTGCCAGCAGGACGTGGTTATACAGTAATGTATAGCGGACGTAGGTAATTCAATGCCTACGGCAGGAGACCGTAAACCTGACTACAAGTAGGAAAAACGGCGTGTGTTGCTTCGGGTCTTTTGCGCCCCGCAACACACACTATACAGGGGTATAGCCAAGAGGCAAGGCAAGGGACTTTGACCCCCTTATCCGCTGGTTCAAATCCAGCTACCCCTGCCAAGTAGAAAGAGGTGCTGTATGCTTAGTAATAATGATAAGTTTTTAGATTTAATAAACGTACTATCGTTAATAGTAGGCATACAGAACCTACAAGAAAATAGGGAACAGTCAGCACAGAATAATATTCATACAGAAAACGATGCTCAGACTAAGTACCTATTATCTGAGTTAACCCGACAGTTTGAAGAACAGAATAAGCTATTAAATAAAATACTAAATATATTGGAGGACTTTAAAAATGTTAACACCCGAACAGAAACAGGAAATCTACGAGCTCTACCAGGACAAGAGCAACAGAGTAGTAGACATCGCTAAGGCTTATAAGATAGACCGTGGCGATGTTTGCAGAATTGCTAAGAGCTTAGGCGCTGAAGGCAGACACAAGAGAGCTGTTAGCTCCAGCACGAAAGCAAAGATTTGTCCCGTATGCCGTAAGGCAACCGATGTCAAGGGAGCTAAGTATTGCCCCTACTGTGGTTCAGACATCCGTAGCAAGAAGGAACTTCTCATAGACCGAATAGTAAAGGCTATGAAGACTACTTCATACCTGCCTGAGAGCTGTAGAGACGAAGTTCAGAAGCTCTTTATAGATATTAAAGAAGAGCTTAATAAGGAGTAAGCTATGTTTAAAAAGAAACGAAAGACAGTGTCTAACACTTTGAACATAGCGTACAAAAGACGTTTCAACAGCACAGCTTATGCAATACTCAATAAAGCACACCCTGTAGTTAGGGTAGTTAGAGACGACACTACGGGTATTATTACTGTAGAAATCTATAAAGAAGGCGTAAAAAAGCCTGTAGACGTATACGTGTATTCGGAGATATAATATGGAAAAGCAGATTGAAGAGATGGCGAAAGTGCTGTGCAAGAACTACGGAGGTTGTGGTAACTGTATGTTCTTTCCGTCTTGTGATGTAAAACCCTTGGCTATTCTTTTACACGACGCAGACTACCGCAAGGCATCCGAGGTTGCCGAGGAAATTTTTGCGGAGATTGTTAAAACTATTCACCGTTATATGCCAATCATTAAAAACTACCAATGGCAAGGAAATTTAATAAACGACCTTGCCGAACTCAAAAAGAAATTCACAAAAACGGAGGCAGAGAAATGACTGTACACAGTAACTATGAATGTGATGTTTGTCACAGACATTACAAGACTGAAAAAGAAGCACTGGATTGTGAAGCATTAGATAAAACTTGTCCTTGTCAATTACCTAAAAAAGATTATAGGCATCCTCGTATTAGTTTTAATATAAACGGAGTCTATCGTATTTCGGCAATAGTAGATTTCGAAAGAAAAAGCATAAGAGGGGATAAAGATTATGACAACGATAGGTATGCGTCGCATAGTATTCAGGATATTCCTATTAAATTCTGTCCGTTTTGCGGAAGAGGACTCGAAAAGAAATGCACAAAAAGCGAGGACACGGAATGAAGAAAATACTTTTAATATGTGTGCTACTTTTAGCATTGTTGCTTTGCTCTTGCGGTCCGCAGATGTTGACCGAAGAAGAGGTCTCGAAAGATAACACTTCAAACCTCTCTATGTTCATACAAGTAGAAGACGGTAACGGTTATAAAATCGTGTATCACAGAGACACTAAAGTAATGTACGCTATAAGCGATGTCTCCAGTGGCTCAGGAGTATTTACAGTAATGCTAAACGCAGATGGAACACCTATGCTATGGGAGGACACGAAATAGAATTCTTTAACGAATTTCGTCAAAAAGAACCTCGCGTATAGAAACGGATAGTATATAACATACTCACATTAGAAATTACACCATATCCATAGAGGCATTGAAAAAAAAAAGAAGATATAGGGTGTAAAGACTATTAAACAGAGTTATATAGCTATATATTTGACAAAAACCGTAAAATAATTTTAGAAAGGAAAATGTTATGAGAATAACAAAAGAGATTAGAGAATACGTGACAAGACGAGTAGAAGCCCTGGTACCAGCGCCTATCTCGAAAGAAGACGTAGACAGAATAGAAGATGCTGCGAAAGATGCGTCATCGGAATTTGACAAACATATGCAAAAAGCAGAACGTGAGTTTTTCGAGCAGGCTTTTAAAAACCCTTTACTCGAAGGAGTAGAATTGTACCCTCATAGAAACTATGACGGCACGTACTATTTAGCAAGAGACATTCGTAAAAGCCCTGCATCGGTAACATATACCGAAGAAGAGGCAGAGTATTGTAAATTTAAACAAGAAGTGTCTCAAAAAATTATTGCGATGCTGTCGGTTAGAAAAGAAGTATCTGATTTAGATAGCTACATAGAAAATATAATAACATTAGGAAAGGAAATTATATGAAGATTACCAACGTAAAGGTCAGAAAGTTTTTTGAGGAAGGACCCCTCAAAGCAGTAGTATCCGTCACCTTCGAGGATTGCTTGGCAGTCCACGATATCAAAGTAGTAGAAGCAGGAGCTAAGAGATTTGTAGTTATGCCTGCAGTAAAGTCAGCAGACGGAACCTACAGAGATACAGTACATCCGATTAACTCGGAGTTCAGAGCAGAGCTCACTAACACAATTCTCGAAGCGTACGATGTTCAGTACGCAGCGCTGGAAGGAAGCGCACAGTAAGCAAGTAAGGCGTTTACGCCCGTCTTTTATGCGGGCGCGATAAACGCCTTTTAATTTAATTTAATTTAATTTAACATTAAGAAAGGATTTCAGAAATGGCAAAGAAGACAGAAACCAAGAACGAGGTTGCCGTAGCAACCAAAACTGCAACGGTAGTTGCAGAGCAGACAGTAGCAGAAACAAAGAAGGAGAAGCATATCGTCATCGTAGACGAAGCTATCATTAAGCAGGTAAGTTCACCTGCAACTCTTCAGCGCGTAGCTACCGACAAGGGTATCAACCCTCAGGAAGTATTCGTCAGAGTAACGTTCGAGTACCAGTCAACCGACATCGAAGTATCTAACAAGCTTCGTTTCCTCACTAAGGCAGGCTATCTTGAGCTTATCGAGGCTCAGAAGACTAAGAAGCCTATGAAGCTTGCAGTAGACGTTAACTCAGGGTTCTTCTACATTGAAAAGGACGTAAGCATAGACGACCTTTTCAAGGATGCAGTAACCAGGTCAGAAACCAACAGAGCAAATCTTGCAAAGCTTCTCGGATAAGGAGTATTTATGAAGGTAAAGATTTACTTCAAAAGCACAGACGATACGAAGGGGTATGTCGGAAACGATATGCCCCTCGAATATACCAGCGTCAAGTCAAAAGCTAAAATAACGGAGATAGAACTGACCCCACTGGACTCAGACGAAGTAGAGGAAAATGTCTGGAAGCCTCTTGAAAACTGTATAAACCAGACTTCGGATATGCTGTGGAGCATACACATAGAGTCCGAAGAAGGCGAGGCTATGGCAACATTGCGTATAGACGATATTCGTATAGCTGCGGCAATGGCAGATACGTTATCTGCCGTTGAAGCAAAAGCCATAAGGGAATTATCTTCAGAGCTCTGCTCATACCTTATGGCAAAATCGCTTGAATTGGCTATGGCTAAAATGTCAGGAACAGCCACTCCTGTAGTAGATGACGACATTACATCAACTGCAGGCACTACAGCAGTCAGCGATATAGATGCAGTTATAGAAAAAATAAAGAAGCAGAGCAAAGCAGATATAGTTAAACCAAAAGAAACTTTGGCAGACTATGTATGCGACAGCTCTTTAAAGAACGAACTTCTTGAAGTAAAAAACTTCTTTGAGAATTCAGCAACTTACAAAGCCGCTGGTTTAAGAATACCAAAGGGTATTCTATTCAAAGGAGTTCCTGGAACAGGTAAAACGTACGCTGCACGTTGCATTGCAGGAGACGTGAACTGTTACTTTATGACCTGCACCGCGTCAAGTCTTCAAGGAATGTATATCGGTTCAGGAGCAGAGAATATTAGAAACGTGTTCGAAGGAGCTCGTACGCTACAGAAAGCTTCTGGCAAAGGAGTTATAATATTCTTTGACGAGCTTGACTCGCTGGGAAGTAGAGACAGCCATAACGGAAGCTCGTCAGGTGAAGAAGACAGAACGCTTAATCAGCTTCTGGCTGAATTATCAGGTTTTGAAGACGCTGAAGGAATTATGGTACTCGGCGCTACCAATTATCCTGAGCGTATAGACGAAGCGCTTATGCGTAGTGGACGATTTTCTCGTCAAATTACTATAGATATTCCTGGAGATGACGAGCGTTACGGACTTGTCAAGTATTATTTCGGAAAGCTGTCAATGAAATTTGACTCCGAATGTAATGTAGACAATGTAACTGCGCTCACTAAAGGACTTACACCTGCCGACATTTCTGAAATAGTAAATGAAGCAGGTATCTTAGCAATACGCGAATCCAGGGATACACTTTTGCTTCAGGACGTAAACGAAGCTATCAATAAGGTAATCACTAAGAATATTCGTAAGCCTGATAAATCTACAGATTTCCATAAGCTTGTAGCTGTCCACGAAATAGGACACGTCGTAGCAGAGTATATCTATGCAGATTCGTTATCTATAAAGGTTACCAATTACAGCTATGGAGACGCAGGCGGCTTTACTCAGCCTGGAGAAAAGTCACACGGTATAGTGTCTGAGAAAGAATATCGTGCAAATGTTATGAGCCTTCTTGGAGGACGTGCAGCTGAAGAAGCTATACTCGGCTACATAACTACAGGAGCTTCGGAAGATTTTGACAGGGCTAAAAAAATGATAAAGAGGTACTATGAAACATACCACTTTGTCAAGTATACTCATTCGGAACTTGACCAAATCGTGTTAAACACTTTGCACGAATGGTATAGTGATTGCGTAGATAAGTTCCAACACCCTGACGTAAGCTATCTTATAGCTGAACTCGTAGGAGAGTTACGAAAAGAACGCATTCTTTACGCAAAAGACATAGCAGCAATAGCTTCTAAGCACCCTGCAGTGAAGAGAACTGCACCGTAATTTAAACAAAAGTTTACAAAAGGAGTATAAAATGGAAATAAAAGTTTGCATTGACAACGACGTCATCTCTTCAAATACGGAAACCTCTACCCGTGCAGACGAATTGATTATGGGTAAATCCACACTTTCGTGTACGCACAATCCCTCTTTTATAGGATTTTTTAAGAAGATAGTGCCCCTTCTCTCCGAACGTAGAAACGTAGAGCTTAAGCACACTGTGTCGGAAGAAGGCGAAGGAATTGTATGGGTAACAATTCTTTCAAACAGTGTTACGTCATCCGTATTCGACATTTTCAAAAACATAGGTATCTATATGCCTAAGCTGACTGTGGGAGTATCTGAATCCACACATACAATATACATATCGTCTAAGTTGTGCAGAGACCTCAATAAATATTCCGACGCTCAACGCTCAGCTATCGTAATGTATCTACTCACCTTGGTACATTTTATCAACAAGATGGAAGAGCAGTGCGTAGTCTGCAAGTTCGACGGAATCAGCAGCAGTATTATCTTTGCTGACGACGCGGACACCCTGCTAAAATGCATCAGAACGTTCGAGGCAGAAGAAACGTGGTATGTGAAGGACAGTAATAAGGATACCTACAGTAGCGTAAAATATTATAATTCTGCATATTCTTACGTAAACGTTCAGTACGCAAGTACGGACGCTGTACGGGTAGGTATCGTAAAAAGTAAGACTGGTAAAACGGCAGGTGTTGCTGCAGTCGCAATGGGAAAGACACTGTATACGTTTGTAGTAAACGGTAATAAAGTATATACCGATTTTGATTTGTGCAATATCGAGATGTCTCCCGATTCGGTATGTGCCTATATAGCCAATTCTTTCGTTATGCCTACAGAAATGTGTAGAACTGACAATATCCCGCTTTCCAAAGAAATGGAATTCCTTGAATTCGATGGCGATAGTTTTTCTGAATTTTCTAAAACTGAAAAGCTTTCAAAGCCGTTGGCAGGATGGATGCTCGGAATGCTTTCGAAAGGAGCTATCATTGCAGATATCGAAGACCTTAACAAACTCTGTAAAAAGTACGGAGTTCGCCTTCCTGCAGGAGCCGAAGCCGAAGTAACACTTAGCTGTGAGGAAATGCGTAAGCTGTACGACTCCGACGCGTATGCACAGGAATTGTATAAGCAAATAAAACCGTACTACGATACTTACGATATTGGCGATAAGCTTACTGCCAATTTAAAAGGATTTAGTAACGGCGCCATTTACGCAATGCTGTTTATAGGTGATTCAGGTACAGGTAAGTCTACCTCAGCACGTGTAATCCCCGCACGTTGTGGCATCCCGTATATCAGCGTTAATTGCAGTGTAAATATAGAAGAATCCGACCTGTTCGGCGCAATGAAGCCTAACGCTTGCAAAAGTAAGCCTGAAGACCCTGAGTTCGTATGGGAAGATGGCGTTATAACAAAGGCAATCCGAAACGGATATTGCGTAATCTTGGAAGAGATAAACTTTGCACGTCCTGGAGTGTTAGGCAAGCTTAACTCTCTTCTTGACGAAACTCGTCAAATAGACTTGCCTTACGAAATAGTAAGAGCACACCCTAACTTCAGAGTGATTGCAACCTGTAATATAGCCTACGAAGGAACCAATAGGTTTAACAAGGCTCTGGTAAACAGATTTGACGATGTAACTATATTCACCGACTTGCCCAGAAATCAGGCTATAGACATAATAAAAAAGCGTACAGGATACTCTAACATAACCAAGATTTCCAAAGTATACGACGTGTACGAAACTCTCAAGAAATATGCTACAGAACAGGGCATAAACATAACAGTATCCATACGACAGTTGCTCAACATTTTTACAAAAGGAAAGTATTACAGCAATGCTACGGACGCTGTGCAACGTATAATGCTGAACGGAGCGTTTATCGAAAACGAAGAATATCAGAAAGTATTTGAAGATACAGTATTCAGCGCTTTCGACCTTAAATTTAAAATTTAGGAGTATGTATGGACTATAAAAAATTATATACGCCATCAGAAGCAACAGCAATTTACAACGTTTCCAAGATAAGATTTGACCCAAGCTCGTATAGCTTAAAGGGCAATCTCATACTCGGCTACGCTGAGCCAGCAATGGCTATGCAGCACATCTCAAGCTTCAATTACGACACTGAGCGTATATTAGCGGGACGTATATGTGCAGTCGAACCAAGACCCTGTTTCGAACCATTTACAGGGATACATCGCAAATCTTCACACGTAAATCCTCTATTTAGCTCGATGTCGATAATGTACGTACAACAAGACAACTTACACATTTGCTTAGAAACACTCGGTAAGTTTTACGATTTAACGAAAATAAAAACGGGCAATGTCTTACAAGCTATAGTTACAATGTGCGTAGCATTAAACTCTACTAAAAGCTGTGCTAAAGACCTTATGTGGCTGTCGTTTTCAGAAACCCAGAAAGAAAGCTACGACAGGCTTCACAATTTCGCTATATTAAAAGAAGAACTTTCCAAATTGGATTCTGTAATGCATTTAATAACGGACGATACAAATATAGATATTACATACGTGCCGTCTTTCGATACACGAGCAACAAGAATGTCTGATGTGTTTCAGGAACGTGAAACGATTAGTAAAAATTCTTTATTCAGTCTATTCGCTGCAGCTTTCGAAGTGATGTGGGCACTAAAGAATATACCTATAGAACTGCGAAACAGTATTCTCGCACTCTATACCCGTACATACGAAGCAACAAAATACACTATGGAACTGTTCGAACCATTTATAACGCACACTCCAGAAGGACTGCAAATAAATACAGAATTGACAAACGCAATTAACATCAGTAACCCGAAAGAGCGTTATGAAGCTTACGCACAGATTATCGTACCAAATGCAAAAGATATTTACCGCAAATGTGAATCGTGGTTCAATATAGAAATTCCTAAAAAGCACTTTATAAATCCCATAATGGCAGCGTTCATCGGCTTTGCAAATCAGCTCAGTGTGACCAGTATACGTATTAACTATATAAGAATACTATACGAATACTGTAAAACCAAAGGATATTTAAACAAAGAAGACACCTCGGAAATCGCTAAAAGTATTACAGCAATGGGCGCCTTAAGCTTCGATACAAGCCCAGACACTACTAAACCGTTATCCAAAAGCCTTATGGATATTGATACGGAAGCCACTGCTTACGTAGACGCAGAAGAGTGTGACAGCGACGAAGACTATAAAGGCGATGACGATTCTGCACTTTTCGAAGCCTTAGACAAATTGAAAAGTAGCTTCTCAGCAGGTAGGTACAGTTTTGAAGTGAAAGACGTCACAGACTGTGACGACGAATCTTTAAAAACTACGTATAATAGCATAGCTTCTAAAGTAGAGCTCGTAAACAAGCTTCTCATAAGAAGAATACGCGATATTAAAACCTACAACGTAGGTGGAAAGAACCCTGGAAAGTCTTCGGGAAAGCTTGACCGTAAGGCACTGTACCGCTATAAGTACGACCCTAATATCTTCTACAACAATACTTACAAAACCATAGAGAACGATTTAGCGTTCGGTATAATTTTAGACGAAAGCGGCTCTATGTCTGGCAAAGGTATTGAGAATGGAAGAATTACAATGATAGTGCTTCACGAAACTCTTAAAGCGTTAGGTATAAACCACAGTATTATAGGGCATACGTCACACGGTAGGCACCATAGCCAAATAGCACGATACCAGTCATTTAGAGAAGATAAAACATACAGTACGCGTAAAAACTATGCAATAGTAAATACCAAAGCAAAGGCAGGCAACTGCGACAGCGGCGCACTATACTTTATGGAAAAAGCTTTAGACCGTGTAAAGAATAAAGACAAAATATGTCTTATCTTCAGCGACGGAGAGCCGACCGAATGCACAGGTTCTGAACTAAAACAGCAGGTGCGTACAATGGAGAGGAAAGGTATCAAAGTCATAGGTATCGGAATTAACTTTGAGAATATTGCAAAATATTATACAGATTACGCCAACGGTAGAAATCTGTCAGATATGTTAAATATAGTTGCTAAGATTCTCGAAGAATACGTATTAAAGAAAAAGGATATATAATGAAGACATTCACTTCTGAAGAAAAGGACAGGCTTTGCGAAATATTATTTTTTAATTATTTCAATAACAAGCCTGCCGAGGTCTTAGGAGATACTAAGTTTTGGAATTTTGTTAACGCAATCTGTCAAAGCTATAGTGTAGACAGTATGTTAGTATCCAAAGCAATGCGTATCTTAATGGCAAAAGAAAACAATCCTGACGAGTTTGAAACGTGGTATTTGTTTTGGAAGATGGACACTTCCGTCCGAAATATGCGTGGATTTACTGGCATATATTGGCAAAAACAAAAACGTTACGAACAAGACTACAGCTCTGGAAAAAAGCCTGCGGTTCGCAGGCGCATTTCCGATGTAGCAATGAAAAGAAGTATGTACGAGTTTGTAAAAGCAATATACGATATTTTCGGTAGCTACAAATACTTAAATTTAGACAATTTAAACGAACTTTTTAGTTTATAATTGCTAATTGACTTTATAGCAAATATGTGGTATACTATAAACCCGAGGTGATGATATGTTTGATAAATTGTTTGCCACAATGGACTTTAAGAGTTCAAAAGAACGTAAAAAATTCGAAGACCTGTTTAATCAGTATATGAGCGACCTGCCTCAGAATTTTTATGAAAATCAATTCACATTGCAGGCGAAATACCCTGGCACTTCATACGAAGACTGGGTAAAAATACTTAAGCACGGTACATTTGTAACCTGGAAACAGGAACAAATTGCCATAATTGCTGAAACGTCTACTGATAAGGCATTGGCAGGTATGGATAAAGACGCATCTACGCTTAATTTGCTTAAGATGCGTCAAGACGTTCTCAACTCTGAAAAGAAAGTTGAAAAACCCACTATAATCGTAATTCCCGAAGCACTCTTCTTTAAGGAGGATTAGGTATGGTAAAGTTAAACACATATAAAGTGTTCAAAAACTTACCGTTCCAGATGTACCTATTGTCCGACCCTACGGTAAAAAGAACGCTACGGGAATTTGATTTCTATAACGTTCGTTTCTACAGAGAAGAACGTACAAAAGAACCTACAGTCTGCTTAGACTACCCTGCAGGAAACGTATACTGGTTTCTCGACTTTAAGAAAAATATAGAAGACTATATCTTAAAGAAAGATAACTATTACGAAACCGAATGGAAGCTACTTTTAAGTAGTTTAAAATCTCAAATTAAATCTGAATTTGAAACACTATCTCAAACTTTAAATCTCGTAAAACCCTGTGAAGTAGTAGATAAGATGAATAAATACAATCTTAGAGACTATCAGGCGTTTGATTTAATACAACTCTGTATTAAAATGAGACAAACCGAGACGCCTGCAGGGTTAATACTGTCTGAACAACGTACGGGTAAGACGCGTGTAGCAGTAGCCGCTGTAGAAGAACTTATGGCTTCAGGCGGATGCGTTATCGTAGTATGCCCCAAATCAGCAGTAGACGGTTGGATAACGGAATTTCAAGAAATGGATAGATTTCAAGGAGTCTCTGCTCGTCAAATAAAAGTCTTTAAGCATATGCGAGAGATTCACGAACCTGATGCGATAGCAGGACATTGGGGCGTACGTATAATAACGTATGACCTTTTTAAAAGGTTTACTACAGCACAACTGAGAAAAGCAACCTATGCCGAATACAGTAACGTTATGCTAATATGCGACGAGGTGCATCGCCTTAGAAACTTCAAAACGCTGCAAAGCGACATCCTGTACAGATTTAAAGCCAGTTGTTTTAGAGATAAATTAAGCCTACGAATTCTCGGATTAACTGGAACACCTGCTATAAAAAGCAGTTCCGACATTTTCGGTATATTCAGCCTAATTAACACTTCAAAAATAGGATTTCAACCGTATACGAAAGACTTCAATCAATTTAAAGAATATTTCTATAACTGCGAAGATACTTCATACGGTAAAATCTGCAAAACGTTAAGAAGAACCCACGAGCTAAACTATTTAGTACAGTCCAGCTCGGTGCAGACAAAGCAAAGAGATTTGCCAATGTTTGCTAACTATGAGAAAAAGAATCTGAGCGTATCTCTCACAATGGACGAAGAGCAAGCTAAAATATACCAGAGCGTGAGGGATACGTTTGTATTCGGTGACGAAATAGATTGTCAAAACGGATTAGTACAGTTGATAAGACTACAGCAAATATGTATAGACCCATCGTCGCTCGTGGCTTCTTACGACCTTCTCGCGCCGAAAATCAAATGGATTTTACAGTATGCGAAGACAAAGAAGATAAAAACAATAATTATGGCAAAGAAGCTCACCGCTTTAGATGCGGTAGCTAAGGTATTTGACGATAACTGTATAGAGTACAGTTATCTAAAAGGAGCTCTATCTATTACTGCCAGAAAAACCGAAGTAGACAAGTTTAGAAATAATTCGGAAGTTCAATTTTTCTTAATACAGTTAGACGCTGGCAGAGAAGCTCTGACACTGCCTGAAGCCTCGTGCACTATATTCTTAGACAGAGACTTTGCTCAGGGCTTTAACGAACAGGCAGAAGCACGTATGACTCCGATAGACGGGGTGGCACATACCAAATACGTGATTGATTTACTTATGCGAGATACTGTAGAAGAACAAATCTACAATATCCTTGTTATAAGAAAAGAGAATATTGATAACGTCAATTCTCTTAAAGAAATCTATAAGAAAGGAGGGTAACCGTGGCAGATATGTTCGAGTTCGAAGATATGGAACGTTCTCAGTCTAAACTTTCAGTGGCAGTCTATGCTCCGTCAGGAGCGGGTAAGACAACCGCAGCTTTGAAGATTGCTAAAGGAATACAGGAGCAACTGTATCCTGAAGAAAATCTCAAGGATATCGGTCTTTTTATAGATACTGAAAGGCGTAGTTCGACGAAAGCTGTAGGAAGAAGGGTAGGTGGTGAGACTCTTGAACCTTTGGAGCTTTATGCATTCGAACCCCCGTATGACATTTACAGACTTGCGGAGCTTGTAGATTACGCTATAAACAAACGACATAAGAAAATTATTGTCGTAGATTCCTATTCCGCATTCTGGTCAGGATACCAAGGTATTCTGGAGAACGTTGCCGAACTCGACGTTAAGCTTGGCGATGCCAAGAAGATGTACGGCGCGTGGTCAGAGAAAGAGATTATTCATAAGAAAAATCTTCTCAAAAATCTTATGACCAGTCCTGAAGCGCATATAATAATGTGCTTCAGGGCAAAAACCGAATACGTAATCGAAACAAACGCCAGAGGCAAAAATGTTCCTAAAGCCATTGGGCTGAAGGAAGATATGCAAGGTGATGTACGTTACGAATTCGATGCAGTACTATCCTTAGACAAAGACACGCATAACGTCGAGATAGTAAAAGACCGTATAGGCTATGCCGAAATAAGAGCAACCAGTGAAAATCCTGAAGCACCGCTTACTATTGAAGACGGTAAGCTGTTAGCAAAGCTCGTATCAGAAGGTCTTTCTCTGGAAGAGATAGCTGAACGTAAACGTAATAAGCTTATCTCATTCATTCTTGACGAAAAACGTCACAAGTCTTCTAAAGTAAAGCGTTTCGAAGACGCAAAGAAAATCGAAATCACTGAAGAATACCTCAATACTCTCGAGTACGACAGTATTCTTGCATTGGTTAAATACTTAAATTAAGAAAGGAAACATTATGGGATTCAGTTTTAAGAAAGTGTGCAGCAACGTAGTTCCTGTCAGCACTTACAAAGCACAAATCACGGAAGTTAAATTTAAGGAGTCTTCCGACAAGTCTACGCAGTACAATATGGAGGTGCACTACGCAATCGCGGACGGACCTTACGCTAAGCGTACCATTATCGACACTATTTACGAAAAGGCATTTGCTTTCAGACTTAAGCCGTTCCTCACTGCTATCGACGCAGACGTGAACCGTGAATTCGAGACTGCCAAGGAGCTTTACGATTACGGAATTCGTCAGGCAAAGGGCAAGTTCGTAATGATTGACGTAGGCATCAGAACCTACAACGGTAACGAATACAACGAGATTAAGGGTTGGGCGCCCATTCCCAGCTCTACCACTTCTGCAGAAGACGTTATGTCGGAATTCGGCGTAAATCCCGCAGAAATTCTCCCTAAGACCCCCAGGCTCTCTGATTTCCCTGACGAGACCGCAAGCGATGAATTCGTACCTATCGCAGACGTCGAAGCCGACGACCTTCCCTTCTAAGGAGACGCGTTATGGTTGAATACGGTACAGGTACGACCGCATTTGACCTCGTATTTCCCGATTTGGTAATGGGCGAGAACACTGTTCTTTGCCCATTCCATTCGGAAACGACTCCGTCAATGCAGATAAACACAATGCAGAAAATATTCCACTGCTTCGGATGCGGAGCACACGGAACAGAAAACGATTTTATCAGCAAATACTACGGAATTGGAAGAGGTCAAACCAGTTCGTTTAAAGAAGCTTTATTTAAATCCGACAGCCTTGCAGATTATGAAGCATTTGCACGCTCTGGAGGAGAGTATAAGGCAAACTATACATACCTCGAACTCAAGAAACTCGGAGTGTCCGATACCGTTCTTGAGGACCTTATGGTAGGTTCTGAAGTCTTTTCGGTAATGGATGACGATTCTGGCGAGCTTTCTATAGCTCCCAGTAAAACATCCACACGACTTGTGTTCCCTATCATTATGAAAGATAGAGTTCTTGATTTAAGAACTTACACCACAGACCCTGCAATACGCCCTAAGAGTACATCTAAAACAGGCGCTCCTGCAGGGCTTATTCTTCCATACCATCTTTGGGAATCGGATAACTCTATGACCGTTATTTGCGAAGGTGAAAAGGATATGGCTATAGCAAGAACACATGGATTCAATGCCATAACACTAACAGGCGGCGAACAATGTGTTCCAGCTACACCAAAATTCTTCAAAGAC
>CAJGCM010000005.1 GCA_904501765.1 uncultured Clostridia bacterium
CGTATCACTCAATTGAATCGTCCTGTCGAGAACAATCTATTGAAGCAGATAGAATACCTTACGAGTACACTACACGGACAGTTAGGTTTCCATCAGACGATACTGGATGGTACGGCAGACGAAAAGACAATGCTCAACTACACGAACAGGACTCTCGAGCCAATCGTATCGGCTATCGTTGATGAAATGAAACGAAAGTTTCTAACTAAAACCGCCCGTTCGCAATCGCAGACGATCGCTTACTTTAGAGATCCGTTTAGACTGGTCCCCGTCAATGACCTCGCAGAGATAGCGGATAAGTTCACACGAAATGAAATCTTAACATCTAACGAGATTAGACAAATCATAGGCATGAAACCGTCTGATGATCCTAAAGCCGATCAGCTCGTGAACGCGAACTTGCGTCAGCCAGGGGAAGAAAAAACATTACCGGCTGAAAAAACTGAAAATTCTGACGAAGGAGGAATAAGTCAAAATGGATAAAGAACAGTGTCACTTTAGTGGTTATGCTACACGCAATGATTTGCTTTGCGGCGATGGCAGAACCATTAGAAAAAATGCTTTTAAAGACTGCGACGGTACCACTGTGCCGTTGGTGTATAACCACCAGCACAACGACCCCAACGCTGTACTAGGTCACGCCTTACTCGAGAATAGAGATGACGGCGTATACGCATATTGCCAGTTCAATGATACTCCGCAGGGCAAAACCGGAAAAGAACTCGTTGAACACGGCGATGTTCGCTCGCTCTCCATCTATGCTAACCAGCTCAAACAGATCGGAAGTGATGTTGTACATGGCGTAATTCGCGAACTCAGCCTCGTGCTCGCAGGGGCTAATCCGGGCGCATACATCGATTTTGTAATGGCACACGGCGACGACGGCGAAGACAGTCTGTATGCAAACTACGATGAAAACGCTCTTACCATTTATCATTCTGATGATAAGAAAGAGCCTGAGAAAAAAGAGGAAACTAAGATGGCTGACGAAAAGAAACCCGAAAAAGAAAAAACCCTCAAAGAAATACTTGACACAATGAACGAAGAGCAGCTTGCAGCATGCCATTATATGGTCGGTAAAGCCCTCGAAGAAGCTAAAGCTGCAGAAGATAATGATTCTGACGAAGGAGAAGATAAAGATATGAAACAGAACGTATTTGAACAGGATAATGTTACAAAAGCAAATGTTCTCACGCATGCTGATCAGGAAATGATTCTCAAGACCGCAAAAGAGACAGGCGTAGGTAGCTTGCAGAAAGCTATCAAGATATTCGCGGAACAGAACGATACTCTCGCTCACGGTCTCGACCTCGGCGATACAGAAGTACTCGAAGAGCTTCTTCCCGATCACAAACTCCTTAACCCCGGAGCTCCCGAAATAATCAGAGATTTCGACACTAGCTGGGTTATGGAAGTTATTCGTAAAATCCACAAGAGCCCTTATGCTCGTATCCGCACACGTAAAGCTGACGCTCGTGCGAAAGATCTCAAAGCTAAAGGTTACAAGAAAGGCGAAGAGAAGAAGCTCACAGAGCACATCAAACTTCTCGGCAGAAAAACAGAGCCTACAACTGTATACCTCAAAGATGAGCTCAATCGTGACGATATCATCGACATCACGGACTTCGACATCGTTTCCTATATATGGAGCATGATGAACGATAACATGTACGAGACACTCGCTCTCGCTGCGCTCGTTGGCGACGGCCGTGAAGATATCGACGAAGATAAGATCAGTGAAGAGAACATTCGTCCTATCTGGAAGGATGATGACTTCTATACAATTCACTACGATATCGACATTGAAAAAGCAAGAGCAGAACTCCAGGGTTCCAACACAAGCGCAAACTTCGGCGAGAACTACATCTACTCCGAAGCTATGGTTGAAGCATCCCTTTACTCCCGTGAGGAATTCGAAGGTACCGGCCTTCCTACGTGCTACTGCGATCCTCACTTCGTAAACATCATGCTTCTCGCTCGTGACCTCAACGGTCGTCGTATCTACGAGTCCAAAGCAGATCTTGCGAAGGCTCTCAACGTTTCCGACATCGTGGAAATCGAACATCTTAAAAATAAAGTAAGAACGACAGAAGACGGCAAAAAGAAGAAACTTCTCTGCCTCCTTGTTAACCTTGCTGACTACCAGTTCGGCTCCGTAAAAGGCGGCGAAATCACGAAGTTTACGGATTTCGATATCGACTTCAACAAGTACAAATACCTCATGGAAACAAGACTTTCCGGTGCACTTACAGAACCTTACTCTGCAATCGCAATCGAAGAGGATGTTACAGACGAGGCTGCAGGCTGATAATAGTCTGAAAAATCAAAATGGAGTGATGAGGCATGGCTAGATTCTACGGTCCAATCGGATTTGCTACAATGCAAGAAACATCGCCTGGCGTGCATCGCGAACAGATAACCGAGCATAAGTATTACGGAGAAATTCTCAAGAATTCTCGTAATCTTACGGACTCGGGACAAGTTAACGATAACATTGACATATCGAATCGCGTGAGCATATTAGCCGATCCATATGCCAATGAGAATTTCCACGCCATGCGCTATGTGTGGTTCATGGGCACCAAATGGAAGGTCAAAAGTGCCGACGTTGAGCCCCCACGAATCATACTCTCCCTAGGGGGTGTTTACAATGGCGAGTAGACTTAAACTTCATAGCGTGTTGTGCGACATGCTCGGTAGTAAGAATGTATACTTCCAACCCCCTGCGTCACTCGCGTTGAAATATCCCTGCATAATTTATGAACGCGACAATGTCGACATAATATATGCGAACGATATCCCCTATTCGCACAAAATACGTTACAAGATAACGATTGTAGACTACGACCCGGACTCCCCTATTCCGGGTAAGGTTGCGATGCTCCCCACCGCAAAATTCGTTACATCCTACAAAGCGAATAAACTCAACCACGATGTCTACGAGATATACGATTAAAATTATTAAGGAGGACTACACTTATGTCTAAACTTGTATGGGACAAAACCGGCGAACGTTTCTACGAAACCGGTGTTAAAAAAGGCGTACTTTATCCCCAGGCGGCTGGTGGTACATACCCTAAAGGCGTAGCTTGGAACGGTCTTACAGCTGTAACGGAAAGCCCTTCTGGCGCTGAAGCTACACCTCTCTACGCTGATGACATCAAATACCTTAACTTGATGTCTGCTGAAGATTTTGGCGCAACAGTCGAAGCGTACATGTATCCTGATGAATTCGCTGAGTGCGACGGCTCTGCATCCGTTGCTGAAGGCGTATACATTGGTCAGCAGCCCCGTAAAGCATTTGGTCTCTGCTACAGAACTACGCTCGGTAACGATCTTCAGAGCAATGATTATGGTTACAAGCTTCACCTCATCTACGGCGCACTCGCTGCACCCTCTGAGAAAAGCTATGCGACCGTGAACGACTCCCCTGAAGCTATCACACTCTCTTGGGAACTCACAACAACTCCTGTAGAAGTTGCAGGCTTCAAACCCACAGCAAGCCTTACTATTGACTCTACAAAAGTTACTAAGGAAAAACTCACAGCGCTCGAAGCTATTCTCTATGGTTCTGAAGACGAAGAAGCTAGACTTCCTCTTCCGGATGAGATCATTACACTCATCGGCAAGGCTTCCTGATAGCATTTAGCTCGCATGAGAGTCGTATTCAGTGAGGCTGGCGACTCTCTTTAACTATTTTTAATTTGAAAAGGAGAAAATTATTATGCGTAAAGAAACTATTAAATACACCGATTTCAATGGCGTTGAAAGAGAAGAAGATTTCTATTTCAACTTTACGGAGGCTGAACTGCTTGAAATGGAAATGGGCGTTACGGGCGGTCTTGCTGAACAGATTAAACGTGTCACACAGACGCAGGATGCACCCACCATCATTAAGATCTTCAAAGATCTCGTACTCAATTCTCATGGTATGAAGAGCCCTGACGGTAAACGCTTCATTAAGAACGACGAAATCAGAGATGCTTTCGCTCAGAATCCCGCATATTCTATTCTGTTCATGAAGCTCGCTACAGATGCCGATGCAGCATCTAAATTTGTGAATGGCATCATTCCTCAGGACGTAAGCGAGAAGGCTGCAAAAACTCACCCCGCTCTCACGTCCGCAGCAAACTAACTATGAAAACTATGGAGGATGAGAGATGCTTGAGATAACAATACCTGGCGTTGAATTATGGGACGAGCGAAATCAACTGTTCATTACCCGAGAAGCGCAGACATTGAAATTGGAGCATTCTCTCGTCTCTCTTTCAAAATGGGAATCCAAGTGGTGCAAGCCATTCCTCACGAAAGACGATAAAACAGACGAGGAAATCTTGGACTATATAAAGTGCATGACGATTACACAGAATGTAAGTCCCGAAACATATTTGTGTTTGACTCCAGAGAATAACCTAGAGATCCAGAATTATATCAATGCCCCCATGACTGCCACAACCTTCCCCGCCGATAATACTCGAGGAGGAGGACGTGAAATAGTCACGGCGGAGCTTATATATTACTGGATGATATCTCTTAATATTCCATTGGAGTGGGAGAAACGACATCTGAATAGGCTTCTTGCATTAATACGCGTATGCAACATAAAAAATGCCCCGCCTAAGAAGCACAGCACTAAAGACTTAATGAGTCGAAACGCGGCACTGAATGCGGCTCGAAGAAAACAGCTAAATTCAAAGGGGTGATAGCATGATTAATCTTGAAACTTTCTTGACCGGATTGCTGATAGTATCTACCTTTACCGGTCTCGTCACTGAGGCCATCAAGAAGATATTGTCGGAGTTTAACATTAAGTATCACGCCAATACTCTCGCTGGTGTGGTGGCGGCCGTCTTGTCTGCCGCCCTCGGTGCAGGGTATGTTATTATAACTGGCTTGGCGTTTACGCTCGAAACACTTGTATGCATCATAGCATTGGTGTTTATGAGCTGGTTGTGCGCCATGGTTGGTTATGACAAAATCATTCAGGTCATCAGTCAAAATAATACAACTAAGAAGGGTTGATTAACAATGCCAAAAGTATTTTTGAGCGCTGGGCACGGAGGTAGCGACCCCGGTGCAGTAGCCGATGGGTTATATGAAAAGACTATAAATTTGAATACTTTGCTAGCTTGCCAGGCAGAGCTGATTCGTCACGGAGTAACGGTTGTGTGCTCCCGTACGACCGACGCCGAAGATCCTGTTCAACGGGAAGTCATCGAGGCTAATGCTTCGGATGCTGATTTGGCAGTTTCCTTTCACGCTAATGCTGGAGGAGGCGACGGGTTCGAGGCCTTTTATTATACTGAGAACGTTGAAGCGGCCGAACTAGCAAAACTATGCGAAAAGTATGTTAAAGCGCTCGGACAAAACAGTCGAGGGCTAAAACGTGGTAATGGATTATACTTCATCAAGAATACTAAAATGACATCTATATTAGTCGAATCGTTCTTCGTAGACAACAAAGATGACGCTAAGATCGGGGATACTATTTCCGAACAAAAAGCGTTCGGCGTTGCCTATGCTAAAGCAATTCTCGAGCATTTGGATATCCCATATAAAACAAAAACGGCTAAAGAATCGATTTATCGTGTTCAAGTGGGCGCTTTTAGATCAAAAGATAATGCCGAGAAAAAACTGAAAACTCTGAAAAAAGCAGGACACGACGCGGTAATCGTAAAGGAGTAACACATGATAAAGTTCAGACAAAAGGGCGACTTCGTTAGGCTCACGCGATACCTGGAGAAAGTGAAGAAGACCGTTAATCTTGGTGATCTCGATAAGTATGGTCGTGCCGGGGTGGCTGCTCTTGCGTCTGCTACTCCTGTAGATACCGGTCTTACTGCTAATTCATGGTACTACAAAATAGTACAAAAAGAAGGTTTAGTTGCTATAACGTTTTGTAACTCAAACATTCAAAATGGTGTTCCGATAGCCATAATCTTACAATATGGTCACGGAACTAATAACGGAGGTTGGGTACAGGGACGAGATTACATCAACCCTGCTATCCAGCCTGTTTTCGATAAACTCACAAATGATGCATGGAGGGAGGTTACTAAGCTTTGAGCACCACGATTGACGAAAGAGTTGTGGAGATGCGGTTTGACAACAAGCATTTCGAAAGCAACGTCAAAACCAGCATGAGCACCCTTGATAAACTTAAAGAGAAGTTGAATCTGTCGGGCGCGTCTAAAGGGTTGGAAAATGTAGGTAGCGCAGCTAAGAACGTCAACATGTCGGGACTCGGTAACGCAGTCGAAGCTGTAAGTGCTAAGTTCTCCGCATTACAGGTAATGGGTGTAACCGCCCTTGCCAACATAACAAACTCGGCGGTTAATGCAGGAAAAAGAATAGCTTCCGCATTGACAATAGACCCTGTGAAGACAGGTTTCTCCGAGTACGAAACAAAAATTAACTCTATACAGACCATCTTGTCGAACACCGCGAGCAAAGGTACGACAATGGAGGACGTAACCAGAGTTATCAATGAATTGAATACTTATGCCGATAAGACGATTTATAACTTCGCCGAAATGACTCGTAATATCGGCACCTTTACCGCTGCAGGTGTAGGTCTTGAAGAATCAGCAGCAGCCATTCAGGGTATCGCTAACTTGGCAGCGGCTTCTGGTTCCACATCCCAGCAAGCATCCACCGCAATGTATCAGCTATCCCAGGCGATTTCTACGGGCACGGTCCGCCTTATGGACTGGAACTCTGTAGTTAATGCCGGTATGGGTGGCGAATTGTTCCAAGAAGCTATCAAGGACACGGCTCGCGAATACGGTGTGGCAGTCGATGACATCATCCAGAAGAATGGATCGTTTAGAGACTCCCTGCAGGACGAATGGCTTACTGCGGATATACTTAACACCACCCTTAAGAAGTTCACTAAGGATGGGGCTAAAGCGTACGCCGACAGCATGGTTAAGTCTGGCAAGTATACGCAAGAACAGGCGGATGCCCTTCTCGCATCGGCACAGAACATGGAAGATGCGGCGACTAAAGTTAAGACGTTTACTCAGCTTTGGGATACTTTGAAGGAATCTGCTCAGTCTGGATGGGCTCAAACTTGGGAACTTATATTCGGTAACTTCGAAGAGGCAAGAGAGTTCTTTTCCGGCTTGTCGGATACCCTCGGTGGTATAATTAGTGCCTCCGCCGACGCTCGCAATAAAATGCTTGGTGGTGCCCTTGGATCAAAATGGGATACGTTCACCACGAAGATTAACGAAGCTGGTATTGCTACAGAAGACCTTGAACGTAAGCTCAAGGAAACTGCGAAAGAAAACGGCTTCGCTATTGACGACCTTATCAAAAAACACGGCTCGTTGGCAAACGCTATAAAAGCCGGCGCGATACCCACAAAACTTATAACCAAAACTCTTAAGAAATTTGCAGGTATAAGCGGCACTGCCGGCGACTCTACCGAGGAAATGACCAAGAAATTGGAGTATTTCCAGAAAGTTGTGGATGATGTATGGCGAGGGGATTATGGCGACGGTGAAGAACGTATCAAAGCTCTCACAGACGCTGGATACGACTATGCTACAGTTCAAGATCTCGTAAATAAAACCGTCGACGGTCACCGACTCTCGATCGAAGATTTATCCGATGCTCAGTTGGAGAATTTGGGTTATACGGAAGAACAAATTTCAGCTATCCGCGACCTCGCGGAGCAGGCTGAGAAAACAGGTACTCCGATTAACGAATTGATCGAGGATATGTCGAAACCTAGCGGTAGACAGCTCCTTATCGAATCGCTCAACAACATTCTTCAATCCCTTATCAAGACATTTGGCGCAGTAAAGCAAGCATGGCGTGAAGTGTTTTGGGGTGATGCTAGCGAGGACGAGATCATACAGCGTAAATCCGATATGATTTATACGCTTATAGAGGCTATACATAAGTTTACGACTTATTTGACGGTTAACGAAGAGCGAGCTGATAAACTCAAACGAACATTTAAAGGTGTATTTGCTATTCTCGACATTATCCTTACGATTGTAGGCGGACCCTTAAAGATAGCTTTTAAAGCTATACTTAAAGTGTTAGATTTGGCGAATATTGACATACTCGATCTGACGGCGAACGTTGGTGACGCAATCGTAGCGTTCCGCGATTGGATAGACGAGAATAACATCTTTGTTAAAGCCATAGAAAAGATCGGTCCGTTCCTTGAAAATGCTGTGGCTGGCGTGAAGGACTGGATCGCGGGTATTAAGGACACCGATAATGTGCCCAAATACATTATTCAAGGTCTCGTAAAAGGTTTGAAAGCCGGCGTTATGGCAGTTGGCGAAGCTGTAGTTGAGATAGGTAGAACTATACTTGACACCATCAAACGAATACTCGGCATACATTCGCCGTCTACTGAATTCTTCGAGATAGGTAAAAACATAATTTTAGGTCTTGTAAATGGTATCGCTGATGGTTTGTCTCTCGTGTGGCGGTCCATAAAGGTAGTGGCGAATACCGTCATCGACTATTTTAGAGAAATCGACCTCGGGCAAATAATAGTAACGGGCATGTTTGTTGGAATGCTCGTGTCTATAATCAAAGTTGCTAACGCCATAGGGAATCTCGTTAGTCCATTAGCGGGACTTGCCGATTTGTTCGAAGAGGTCGGTGATGCGGTCAAAATGGTAGGCAAAGGAATCAAGAATTTCCTCAATGCCAAAGCTCTCGAAGTGAAGTCTCGAGCGTTGTTAAATATGGCCCTCGCTATCGCCATATTGGCGGGTTCGGTATATTTGTTAGCTAAGATGGACACCGGAAAGCTTTGGGCTACTATAGGCGCGCTCGCAGTTCTCGCTTTGGTCGTTACCGCCATGACGCTTGTTGTAAGCAAACTTGGAGAATTCGAACAAGAAGGTGACGGCGAGAAAATCAAAAAATCATACAAAATGGTCGCAGCGTTAGTCGGCATAGCAGGTACTCTCTTACTTGCAGCGTTAGCTCTGAAACTTCTTTCCACGATAGATTTGGATAAAGTTCCGACTGTACTCATAACCCTTGCCGCGGCAGTAAGCGCTATCGCGGCGATATTGGTAGTAATGGGGGTAGTCGTAAAATCGGGATCTGCATCTCAGATGGACGCCGCTAGAAAAACGTTGCTTAAAATATCGATAGCGTTACTGGTGATGGTTGGTGTCGTTAAAGTCGCATCAATGCTTAAACTCGGAGAAGTGGCTAAAGGCGTCGCTGTTATCGTATTGCTTGGTGTTCTCATGGCGGCCCTCATCAAAGTATCGAGCGTGGCAGGCGCAAATGCTTCTAAAGCTGGAGGTATGATACTCATGATGTCGTTTGCCTTGCTTGCATCTATTGCGGCTATAAAGCTCGCGGGCATGCTTTCGCCAGTGGACGTAATTAAAGGTATATTTGTCTTGGGTTTGCTTGGCGTGCTGTTCACGGCATTGATCGCCGTTTCAGCGATTGCCGGTAAAAACGCTATGAAGGCAGGCGCCATGATACTTCTTATGTCAGGTGCGTTCCTTTCCGCGGTAGTAGCGGTGAAACTTGCTGGCATGTTGAAGCCCGAGGAGGTTGCTAACGGTATTCTCGTAATGAGCATGCTCAAAACGCTATTCGTATCGCTCATTGCGATATCACTTTTGGCTGGTAAAAACGCAGCCAAGGCTGGTGTTATGTTGCTCGGTGTAGCCGGCGCAATGCTGATACTTACTGGCGCAATGTTTATCATGAGTAAAATAGATCCGTCCAGACTCGCAGGTGCAACCGCGGCGATGTCTGTATTGTTAACCTTGTTCGCCGTCATGATAGGCGTAAGCAAAATGGCACAAGACGTAAAAGGAACTATCGTAGCAATGGGCATCGTTATCGCGATTCTGGCGGTATCGTTGATGGCCTTAACGTTTATTGATACGAAGAAAGTGTTCGCATCGGTAGGCGCGTTGACCGTCGTTATACTTGCGTTCTCAGTCATGCTTGCATCTTTGAAATCGATAGCAAATAACACCGGCAAACTTCTGGCTCCGATTATCTCGCTGACTGTTGTGGCAGCGGCATTGACTGGATTGATAATGCTTTTGTGTACGGTCGACGCTGGTAAAGCTATACCTGCGGCATTGAGTATATCGATCCTATTGCTGGCTATGTCGGCGTCAATGGCGATTCTCGATAGAGTCGGACGGATCTCGAGCGGCGCATTGGTCAAAATGGCTACCCTCGGTTTGATCGTAGCAGAGCTTGGTATAATCATGGGCTTGCTTACACAGATGAATGTCGAGGCTTCGATTTCCACGGCCGTATCCCTTAGTACATTATTGCTTGCTATGTCTGCCTCGTTGCTACTGCTTAATTTCGTAACGTCGTCTTCATATACCGGCATTGCGTCGTTGGCCTTACTTGGCGTAGTTGTAGGCGAACTAGGACTTGTTCTAGGAGTGTTGAAGACTTTAAATATTGAGTCATCGATGTCGACTGTTACAAGTTTGTCGGTACTACTCATAGCTATGTCCGCCTCGTTAATTTTGTTAGGTGTAGTCGGCGCTATGGGCCCTTCCGCGTTCATAGGAATTGCCGCATTAGCTACTCTTATAGCCGGAATTGGCGGGTTGTTAATAGGCATAGGCGCACTCATGAAGAAGTTCCCACAACTTGAAGAATTCCTAGATAAAGGCATTCCGACTTTAGAGAAAATCGGCCATGCGCTGGGTTCATTCTTCGGAAACATTGTGGGTGGTTTTCTCGGTGGGATCACGTCTGGTTTTGTAGACATTGCCGACAACTTGAGTGAATTCATGGAGCATCTTGATCCGTTCCTTGATGGTGCTAGAAGTATCGACTCTGACGTAATGGAAGGAGTCAAGTCCCTTGCACAAGCAATACTCTTATTGACAGCGGCTGACGTTATACGTGGTTTGAATATATTCGGAAGTGACTCGTCGTTCGCTACATTTGCAGAAGAACTTCCTCTACTCGGCGAAGGACTCCAATCTTTTGCCGAATCTCTTGACGGGTTCAGCGACAATGATGTGAAGCTGGTTGGTCGTTCTGCGGACGCGATCGAAAAGATCGCAGAAGCTTCCACAAACATACCAAACGAAGGCGGATGGCTTGCCAATATCGTGGGCGATAACAGTATATCCGTGTTTGGAGCACAGCTCCCTGCGGTAGGCGGATATTTGACGGCATTCGCGGATTCCCTCGAAGGATTCTCCAAAGAAAAAGTCGACACCATCGAATATGCGGCAGATGCTATTGCTAAAATGGCGGAAGCGGCCGACGGTATTCCAAACCAAGGAGGCGTGGCGAGCTGGTTTGCTGGCGATAACAGTATCGCGTCCTTTGGTGCGCAGATGCCCGGCGTAGGCACTAACCTCGCTCAGTTCGCTTCAAATCTCGGAACGTTCACATATGCGCAAGCTACTACGATCAAATGGGCAGCGAAAGCTATAGCCGAAATGTCTAAAGCTGGCGCTGAAATAAACGGTCAGACACCATTTGGTAGATGGTTATTTGGTGATAATAGCATTGCCGCATTCACCACTGAGATGCCATTGGTGGGTGCTAATTTGGCGTCTTTCGCTTCGAATCTTGGGACATTCACTGTAGCTCAGGCCGCAACCATCGAGTGCGGCGTGCTTGCTATAAAAGCGATGGCTGAAGCTGGCACGCATATAAATGCTCAGTCTGGATTTGGCAAGATATTGTTCGGAGATAACAGCCTTTCTAAATTCGGTGAAGAGATGGCTGGCACGGGTAATAGTTTGGCGTCTTTTGTGTCTAATTTGGGCGAATTCGATCGAACAAAAGTTGCTACTGTGGGGTGCGCAGCAGACGCTATAAAAACAATGGCCGAAGCAGCTACACATATCGACGGACAAAGCGGACTTGGCAAAGTTCTCTTTGGTGATAACAGCCTTTCTAAATTCGGCGAGCAGATGGCTGGCACTGGTGAAAGTTTGGCGTCTTTTGCTTCGAATCTTGGCACATTCTCCGATGCGCAAGTCAGCACGATTGAAAGTGGTGTTGACGCTATCGATGTTCTTGCTAATTTGTCCGGTAACAATCTCAAAGATATAGGCGCGAAATTGCCCAACTTCGGCGATAAACTACCGGGGCTCGCTTCGGACATCAAATCCTTCTGCGAAGGAATGCCCGGTGGTGATAGTATCGATACCGCGGTGAGCAATCTCAAAAAAGTGCTTACGCTCATTAATGAGACGGCATCCGCTAATGTTACTGCGGTTAAGGACTTTACAGATTCGTTAAAGACACTTGGATCGGATGGTGTTACTGCGTTTGTAACCGAGCTCCAATCATCGAAGTCGATCGACGGTGCGAAAAATGCGACTATAAAACTTATGGACTCTGCAATCAAAGGCATTAAGTCCAAATATAAAGACATGAAGAACGCGTTCAAAGACGGAATTTCCGATAGTGTCGCCTCCGTAAAAGACGAACGGAGCAAGTTCTACAGCGCGGGTTCTTATCTGGTGACCGGGTTCTGTAATGGCATAAGCGAGAACTCATACAAAGCTAAAGCTAAAGCTAAGGCTATGGCCGAGGCAGCAGTTGACGCTGCTAACGCCGCGCTTAAGATTAACTCCCCGTCCAAAGTCTTTGCAGGCATAGGTTCCGGTGTAGTAGAAGGCTTCGTCAAGGGTATTAGCGATAACGAAGTCGATTCGCTCAATGCTGTCAACGGTATGGCCGATACGGCGACGAGAGGCTTTAGTGACGCCATTAAACAGGTTAGTGATTTGTTGGACGGAGATATGGATGTTCAGCCTACCATTCGTCCCGTACTCGATTTGAGCGCGGTTAAATCCGGAGCAGGTAGCATCGGTAGCATACTTAACTCCAGGCACCAAGTCGGACTCATGGCTAACGTAGGCACTATTAGTTCGTCTATGCGAAATCAAAATGGAGAAGGTGGCGAGCTTATCTCCGCTATAAATAAACTTCGTAAGGATCTCGGCAAACTTGGTAACACGACAAACATTATCAACGGGGTTACTTACGATGATGGTAGTAATATTAATAACGCAGTCGCATCTATCGTCAGGGCTGCGAAAATGGAAAGGAGGAGATGACAATGGCAGATACCTATACTGTCAAAAAAGGCGATACGTTATGGGCGTTAGCTAAAACGTATAACACCACTGTTGACGCACTCGCTAAGCTTAACAACATCAAAAACCCCAACTTCATCGTTGTAGGTCAGGTGTTGAAGCTCAACGGAACTGCGGATGCAGTCAAGAAGAATACAACATCTAAAGTCCGAATTGACGTATTCGGTCTTCAGAGTAATACTGACCGCACGATGTATGTTACCTGGGCCTTCGACAAAGGTAATGTTGAGAACTATAAGCTCAAATGGAAGTATACGACCGGCGACAAGAAAAGCGATGGCTCACTCATATGGTTCATAAGCGAAGCTACGGCTACTGAAAAACAGGCTACCTATTCTGCCCCCGCTAATGCTGAAACAATCAGAGTTCAAGTGCAGCCTATTGCCAAAAAGCACAAGGTTAACGGAAAAGACACCCCGTATTTCACAGGCGGCGCTGTCGTATCCAATAAATACTCATTTAGCTCAAATCCACCGTCTACTCCTCCTACTCCTACTGTCAAAATAGAGGGTTATACTCTCACAGCTACCCTCGACAACTTGGACCTAAACGCCACGAAGGTACGCTTTCTGGTGCACAAAGACAACTCAAATGATGTATTCCGTCAATCGACAGCTAGTATCGCTAGCGGCCACGCATCCGCGCAGTTTACAGTAGCTGCCGGCAGCGTATATAAAGTTCGTTGTCAGGCCATCCGCGGATCGTTATCGAGCGATTATTCTGATTATTCGAACAATACGGGGACGATCCCAGCTGTTCCGACCGCATTGACGAAATGCGAAGGGCGTAGCGTTACCTCCGTGTATCTTGAATGGGAAGCTGTACCGAATGCTACCAAGTATGATATCGAGTACTCGAAGGATAGGTCTCACTTCGACCTAACCGATCAGACTACTACTATCACGGGTGTTGAAACGACAAAGCGTGAGATAACGGGGCTTGAGTCTGGCGGCGAGTATTTCTTCCGTATACGTTCGGTAAACGACGAAGGTGCATCCGGGTGGTCTGAAATAAGTTCTGTGGCGATCGGTAAAGGTCCCTCGGCGCCGACCACCTGGTCCTCGACCACGACTGCGGTTTCCGGTGAGCCCTTGACATTGTTCTGGGTTCATAACTCCGGCGACGGCTCACCCCAGACCAAAGCCAGGCTCGAGCTAACCATTAATGGCGAAACTCAGACCTATGAGTGGGAATATGAAGTTGAAGAGGACGAGGAGGAAGAAAACGTCACGAAGCACTACGATGCCATAGATACGAGCGCATATGTTGAAGGTACTCGTATCAAATGGCGTGTATGCACTGCAGGCGCGACTAAAGTGTATGGTGCTTGGTCCGTCGAACGAATAATTGACGTCTATGCCCCTCCTTATATCGAGCTAGTAGTAACTGGCTTTGATGGCACTGCGCTTACAACTCTCGAGAAATTTCCCTTTAGAGTGGAAGCTTTAGCAGGTCCGAAAACGCAGCAACCTACGGGATATTATCTTACGATAGTATCACTCGCTGACGATTTCTACGAGACTGTAGACGACACAGGCTCCGTCAAAATGGTTAACTCTGGCGAAGAAGTTTATTCGAAATACTTCGATGCATCGGGCAAATTAGATGTCGAATTGACTGCGAAAGATATGACCCTAGAGAACGGTATAAATTACGAGATTAGATGCACTGCTTCTATGGATTCTGGTTTGACAGCGGATAATTCCACGACGTTTGAGGTTAACTGGACGACCGAAGAATATGAGCCCAATGCGGAGATAGCGGTTGATATTTCAAACTACTCGACGTACATAAGACCGTATTGCGAAGACGAAAATGGAAACCTCATCGATAACGTTGTCCTGTCGGTGTATAGACGCGATTTCGACGGTGAATTTGTCGAATTAGGGACCGACATAGTTAACACTGATAGCACGTTTATCGCCGACCCCCATCCTGCGCTTGATTATGCAAGATACAGGATAATAGCTAAGTCCTTGACCACTGGCTCCGTTAGTTTCTATGATATCCCCGATTATCCAATAGGAGGAAAAGCGGTAGTCTTGACATGGGACGAGTCGTGGACAACGTTCCAAACCGTGGACGAGGAAGTCGAGTTTGAGCAATCACCTGTAACAGGTTCGATGCTTATTCTTCCTTATAATATCGATGTATCCGATAGCCATAGTCCCGACGTTGAACTCGTAGAGTACATAGGTCGTAGACATCCGGTGAGCTACTATGGCACTCAGCGCGGAGAGTCTGCTTCGTGGAACGTTACTGTGGAAAAGAGTGACGCTGAAACGTTGAGCACTTTGCGCAAACTCGCAAGATGGGCGGGTAACGTATATGTCAGAGAACCCTCTGGCAGCGGCTATTGGGCAAGTATCAAGGTCTCGTTCAGTCAGAAACACACAGAGCTTACAATACCAGTAACGATTGATGTAACGAGAGTAGAAGGGGGCGCTTAATATGATAGATTGGCGTTCCTCCATGTCCCAAACTTTCGAGTATTACACCGTCGATCCTAATACATGGAAAGACATTAAGAAACTCGACAATGTCAAGGGCTGTAACATCACTCGAGATGCTGAAGCTGAGACTCTCGGTTCTGCAACTATAGACGTGACAGACTCGGTAGGCGAGTGCTATATACGCGCGTACCTTATAGCAAGTCAAAATGGATTGAAAGAGAAGGTTCCTATGGGCACATTCCTTGTCCAGACACCTTCTTCGAAATTCGATGGTAAGATACGCAACGTTTCGATGGACGCATATACTCCTTTACTTGAACTCAAAGAAAGCTATCCCCCGATTGGATATTCGATGCTTAAGGGCGACGACATCATGAGCGCTGCGTATCGTCTGGTACGAGAGAACGCAAGGGCGCCGGTCGTGGAAACCAAGTGCTCGGATGAGGATTACGCGAAGCTCCTTAATGACTTTGTTGCTGATCCAAGCGAGACATGGCTATCATTCATAACCGACCTAATCGCGAATTCGAAGTACGTATTAGACCTCGATGAATTAGGTCGTATTCTCTTCGCACCGAAGCAGGACGCGTCTTCATTGCAACCCGTTTGGACATTCGGCGATGACGACGGTTCGATATTGTGCCCCGAGATAACAATGGAACACGATTTGTATGGGATTCCCAATGTCGTCGAAGTTGTATACTCGAATGGCAACGAAAACCATTACGTGCGAGTTGTAAACGACGATATAAATAGCCCCACTTCGATCCCTAATCGCGGGCGAGAAATTATACACCGAGTAACAGACCCCGAATTAGCAGGTAACGACCCGTCGGTTAAGCAACTTGAAGCGTACGCCGAAGGACTACTCAGGGAATTATCAACTGTCGAATACTCGATCACTTATACACACGGTTATTGCCCCGTTCGAGTTGGCGACTGTGTATACATAAATTATACTCGAGCAAATTTACGAGGTATCAGAGCAAAGATAGTGAGACAGTCTATCAATTGCACACCAGGATGCCTCGTTAACGAAAAAGCTATTTTTACTGAAAAGTTATGGAGGTGATACACTGTGAGTTTATCCACCGATTTGATTTCGCAATTTGTAAAGGCTACCAAAGATCAAAATGAATCTCCGAAGACTACTACTGTATACGGTAAAGTGGTAAAAAAAGATAGCGTTACATATGTGCAGCTCGATGGCTCCGAGGGTAGATTGACTCCGATATCACCTACCACTACGGACATTGAGGATGGGGATAGGGTTTCGGTCGCTATTAGAAATCACGTAGCGATTATCACTGGCAACCTTACTTCCCCTTCCGCAAGAACCGATACCGTTAAGGTTATAGATGGCAAAGTTGAAGATAATACGAAGAAGATAAACGACTTCGAAATTATCATTGCCGATAAAATTAGCGTAGACGAGTTAAAAGCCGAAATAGCAAGGATCGAAAGCTTGGAGGCTGATAGCGCAACCATCAAAGGTAAATTGGAAGCCAGTGAAGCGGACATTGAATCGCTAAAAACCGATAAGCTTGACGCAGCTACCGCAAACATAGATTTTGCTAAGGTCAAGGACCTCGAAGCTACCAATGCGGAGGTTCATAGTTTCAAAAGTACATACGGCGAATTTACAGTATTGACTGCTGAAAAGTTCGATGCTATCACGGCTAATTTCGAAAGCATGTCTACTAAGTACGCCAATATTGACTTCTCTAACATCGGTAAGGCCACGATGGAATATTTCTATGCACAGTCCGGATTGATCAAAGATGTTACTGTCGGTGACCAGACCATAACAGGTCATCTTGTAGGCGTCACTATCAGCGGAGATTTGATCGAAGGTAACACTATCAAAGCTGAGAAACTCGTAATCAAAGGCTCTGACGGTTTATATTATCAGTTGAATACGGACGGCATGGTTACTGAAGCCGAACAAACAGATCAAAATAGTTTGAATGGCTCGATAATCAAAGCTAAATCCATTACCGCATCCAAGATCAGTGTCAAAGACCTTGTAGCATTTGGAGCCACCATTGGCGGATTCCATATCACGGAAAACTCTTTATATTCTGGTGTAAAGGAAAGCGTAAGTAACACCACCAGGGGCATCTATCTTGATAATGACGGACAGATTGCTTTTGGCGACACTACCAACTTCCTCAAATTCTACAAGGATACCGACGGTAAGTATAAACTCTCTATCTCCGCTGATGAATTGATATTTAGTTCTAGCGGTACGGACGTTGGCACCGCCATTGCTGATGCTCAGGCTGTAGCTGAAGCGGCTAAAAACGAAGTTGAAAACATCCAAGTTGGCGGACGAAACTTGGCACTCAATTCTAAGAGGGAAGTTTCAAACAACGAATATCTCACCATCTCGTATTTTCCCTCCACCCCGCTAGTCGAGGGGGAGCAATACACGATGACCTTGTGTCTCACACCCGCAAGCGGTGCACACTATGTCCCTTATATGTCGGGGGGTTATCAGGCGTTTACCGAATTCCGCCCTACAGGTACTGATAAGCAAATACTCTCGGTCACATTCACAGCCAAGTATTATCCTGGTAGGACTCCCGAAGATAACATTGCGCATTCGCACATAGGTATATATCGAATGCCTAACAACGGCACTGTTACCGATAATACTACAATACATTGGGCAAAAATAGAAAAAGGAACAGTTGCTACTGACTGGACACCCGCGCCTGAGGACGTTGACAGTGCCATTGGTGAAGCTCAGAGTACGGCAGATGATGCTACAACACTTGCCACTAACGCTCAAGCAGATGCTGATGCAGCGCAAACAACGGCGAACACGGCAAGTTCGAAAGCCGATACCGCCCAATCCACTGTGGATGGCGTTAAAACGGATTTGGCGAACAATTATACTAAAAAAACTTTGCCCGATACTCGTAGCGACAACCAAACTCCCGAATGGTATATCGCAAACTATCCTCGTCAGATTGTTACGGAATTCAAGATTACTACCATAATCGGTCTTACTGGCGAACAGTTCTGTACTCTCACTACTACGGTCCCGTGGGCGAATAGCTCCGGCGGCTATCCAAAACAGGTAGCTAAAGTCGGAAATAAAGAATACTGGCGAATAGGAACTTCTGCTACCGCCTGGGGCTCCTGGAACGATCCCGCAGCTACAGCTACGAACTACATGAAGTTTGAGAACAATACGGGTTTGATAGTGGGCGATATGACTGCGTCCACTCTCGGGCGTAACGTTCTTATCGATGCGGATAGTATTGATATTCGTAACGGCACAAGCGTAATGGCTAGTTACCGCGATAATATGATCTTGCTGGGCATGAACAGTCCCTTGTCCGTTATCGATCTTTGTAGCGGTACTGGACAGATTACGTCTTCGGCATTGTCTAGCGGTACAGATTGGTGGAAACTGAACATCAACGCGCAGAACTCAATAGGACTTAATGCTAGTGAGATCACTATGGACTCTCATGTCGATTATTGGGCTGGCGGTTATGCGGACACGATATTTAGACTGAACGCGGCTACACAATGGGGCGACAATACGCTGAATACGATAGATCCGTATTATCATGGCATGTGTTATATCTCTACCCGGTCGTATGACCCGGATAATGGATGGGGTGATAACCATCAATACATTGACATGAACGGTCCAAACGGCATAGTTTTGTCACAAGAATCGACACCCCTTGACGCGGACGCAAATAGTCAACGTGCGGCTATTATAATTCGCTCGGCGTCAGAGCTTATGGCATATGATGATCCGACTATAACCCTCGACGCATCGCTCATCCGTATCACAGACGACATGGGTTTCGGAGCTAATAACGCTTGCATATATGGTACGAAACCTGATGGATCTAGTGTCGCTATACTTACGCTGCAAAACACTAGTGGCAACACAGTTTTAGGTTGGGACAACTATAGTAACAACAACGGCGATACGAACATATACGGCAAAGATGTCCATATCGGTTCTTCTGCCGGCGGTAATGTGTCATTTCGTCCGTACTATCGTGCTGGAGATACTATAAGCAATATTACTTTCAGGGGGGCGGGATACCTCACCGCTTCCAGTAAAGAATTATATTTCGTCGTCCCCCTGGCAAAACCGATAATCGGAAGCCCAATCATCAGCGTGACCTCGGTTAGCGGTTTCAAGTTGCGACAGAATAGTAAATATACACACGGTAGCTCAGACAGTGCATATGTTACGCCGTCCAAGTATGGTGTTACTCTCGACCCTGCTGGTAATTATATTCGTATTGCAGCTACGTTCACTACCGTAACGAATGCCGTTACCAATAGTGCGATCGGTATAGACTGGAACGGCAAGATAACATTCAGCTAATACTAACAACCAAGGAGATTGATATTTATGGCTTTGAATAAACTGATTCGACAGGATGACGGTGTCCCTACCGGTTATCATCGAATAGCATTTGTACAAGTTACAACTAACAGTCATAACAGTATCGCTGTATTTTCGTACATAGACGAAGAATCAAGACGTATGCCATCATCCGCAGAGCATCGCCCGTATTGCAGATCTACTACTTACGAAACAGAATACAGCCCCAACATGACGGTTGAGTTGGCATACGAATACTTAAAAACTTTGCCCGAGTTCGAAGGGGCTACTGATATTTAAGAAAGAGAGGATTTACAATGAGTACACTTATTTGTAAAGACACTATCCAAAGAGTCGGTTACACAATCATTGACGGTATTAAAGTCGTTCAGTATAACTGCGTGATCGATGCTACGAAACCTCAGGATATGCGTATCATCACTTCTAAGCTTAACGAAGAGATGTACAAGAATAACCGCGTAGCTTGCAGAGCTGACCTCGCAACATTTGAAGACGCTGCGTACCAGCTTCAGGAAGAGTACATTGCGAAAATAAGCGGCGACACTGAGGGAACTACAGGGCCCGTAGCGGAATAATCAACGAAGAAGGCGATTCAAAATGGAAGAACTTTGGAATACCCTTGTTGATATGTTTTATCGGTGGGGCGGACCGTCCGTGGTCATAGGCATAATCGGCTTCTGGTTCAAGAGTTATCTCAAGAAAAGAGATGAACGCGAGGAGAAAGTCGAAAAACTTATGATGCTCATGTTGAGAACGGGCCGTGCTAACAATGTTTTAGCGGTTGCCACTGCCAAAGCTGTTCAGCGTATACCGGATGCACATTGCAATGGCGATATGACTGAGGCTTTGGAAGAGGCTGCTGAAATTCAAAATGAAGAGAAAGATCTCTTGATGGACGAAGGTATCAAACATATTTTCGGCGATTGACTACAGGAGGCGTATATGACCAGCGATTACATATTGGTCGGCGGCGAGCTTTACCACTACGGCGTTCTTGGCATGAAGTGGGGTGTTCGCAGAAACACGTCGAGAGCATATACTAAGGCTTCTCGAAAAGCAGATAGATTGGAAAAGAAATCCACGGATCTCAGACTCAAATCTGCTAAACTGCAGAAGAAGGCGCTTAAAAAAGAGATGAAGGCGACTAGCGAGAAACAGTATCAGAAAGCTAGGGAAATGCAGTTTAAAGCTAACAAGCTAAATCTCAAATCCGCTAAAAAAGCTAAGAAATATGAGAAATGGAAAAAACGTATGGAGAACGAGTTCGCAAACGTTAAAATGTCTGATATTTCTAAAGAGTCTATAGACGAAGGAAAGCGCTACGTATACATGCTCGCAAAATGACGCGACGAAGAGGGGCTACTACAACCCCTCTTAAATTTTGCCTGATCGCGAATTATACAAGGCCTATTATGAAAGAAACAGCACATAATTTGAGTTTATGAGGAGGGTTTAAAATGACCATCATTGTAGACAAAGAAGGTTGGGTTGTTAAAATCGTAAAGTGAAAGCTCAGCTTGGGCTTTCTCTTTTGTTTTTTACGCGATCGATACATTCTCTATTATGAAAATAGTATCGAGGAGTGATCAAAATGCTAACAGTATTGAGTAAACTTGTACCAGATATTAAAGATATTCATTATTCGATTTATGTGGAATATTGCGGAGCACAAAGCAAATATTACTGCGAAATGAAAGACATGAAGAAAGCTTTATACTGGTCGAAACTCATGACGAAGTATTTACTAAAACGAGTCGATTTATTAGCAAAGAAGAGAGTCTAGCAAACTCTTTTCTTTTTCTTCGGTTTGATGTATGCGCACAAGAATGAGGGCTTACTTCATACCTAAAAAGAAAAAGCCCCATTTCTAGGGCTTTCGTCTACTTGATTATTATTGATAATTCGTACGGCTCCGAGTGAAACATCTCTTTCTTTGGAATTTTGTCATGACCATACAGGTGTTTATTCTCTCGAGTTAATCGAACCGTAGGCGGGCGATCATACTCGATTTTCTCAATGATATCCTTCAAATGTCTATTCTTTATGGATGCGCTAATGCCTGGATTCTGCAAAATGTCAATCGCTTCTGTAAACTTGATAATTCGTTCTTTATAATCGATTTGCTCCGGCATAGAATCCTTAGCGTCGCATAAAGCTTTATTGATTTCCTCTTTCTCTTTCAGTAACTTTCCATTTAATTCTTTGAAGATATGAGATGGCATACGTTCTTCTGGATCGGGATGTTGTTTTGCTTCCCATTGGAGCTTTTCTGTAACTTCAAGATCATGCAGCTTCTTCTCCAATCCAGCTATGATATTTGCGTGAAGTTTAGCAGAGTCGTCTTGCTTCGTCTCCACGCGTATCTCGTAATCTTCAACTATAGATTTTAAAGACTCACATATGCGTTCCATGACCTCATCAAAACTTGCAGAACCACTCTGACAATGTACTTGATTGTTACATCGAAGCTTTGGTCTAGCATATTCCACTCCTTGGTTCACGTACGTGTTATATCCTATCTTAGAACCGCATTTCTTGCAAACTAGTATTCCGCTTAAAGGATTCTTCAAAGTCGTATCTGTCTTCGAATGATGTCGCTGTCCACGTATTTCTTTGGCTCTGTTAAACAATTCCTCCGAGATAATACCATCGTGCTTACCATTGAATATTAGATACTCATTTATTTTCGCTTTAGGACGAAGTTTCTTAATCTCTTGGTCTTTGATAATTTTGATAGTCTTTCTCCAGTCCCAACGTACGCAGCCGATATAGTGGACGTTCTCCAACATGCTAAAAATCATAGGAGGTCGCCACACATCTTTGCCACCAGGAGTCTTCACTTTCATCTTTTCAAGTCGCCTGCAAATTGCAGTAACGCCGATATCGCCATTGCAATACCATTCGAAGACTAATCGCACGACATCTGCTTGGTCTTTTCTTTCTTCAAGTGTGTGACATATCTTCTTTCCGTTTTGCTTTGTGATTCGTCTAAAACCGAACGGAGCAGTAGAACCTATATAGTTTCCTTCTCGAACGCTGTCAAGCTTTCCACGCAATGATATTTTCTTGAAGTACTCTAGGTATTCATTACCGCGTTTCAATTCGCGTTCGAAAGCATCCCTATCATACTCGTCCCGCAAGTCATATATTTTCCCAGGAGTGATTACGTACGTATTCGTATATCGAAGTAATTTTATTAGCCGACCTGCATCTTCTAAATCCCCACGACTTAAACGCTGGACATCGACCACTATTATTGCTCGTATGGATCGACTCTCAATAGCTTTAAGTAAGCGGAGCATTTCAGGACGGTCGTCAATGGATTCGCCACTACCAACTTCTTTATATTTGTTCTCAGGCGGTATAGGGCCACCAAGGTAACGCTCTGCATATTCCGCTATCATACGTTCGTGCTTTTCCAATACTTCTTCTACTGATAAGTACGGATCATCGAAACGAGATTTACGACCATATTCTAATGTTTCGTCAGCCGTAAACGTTGGATATTCTTTATACATATTATCCCCTTCTTGGTAGTATTTTCTCGTTGTGTCTGACAATTACATCTATTATAATACTTTAGAACATTCGTTCTGCCCCGGACGAAAGGAGAGCCCCGGATGAAAGAAGACTACATATCCCAGATTACAGAACTACTACATACTTGCAATGATCTAGCACTTCTTGACTTGGTACTGCAGATATTAGATAAAAGTATCCAAGAGACGGCTTAAACTTTCTAGTTTGGCTTTATCCAATAACATAAGTTTTTTAACAATACATAATAGAGTTTCATTTATTCTTAGTTGGACAATGATTGCTGCAAGAGCTTCGTTGTCCTTTTGTTTTTCTTCGAAATCCTCAATTAAGTCGGACTTTGAAACGCCGAAGTAGGTTGCTAATTTCTCGATACTGTTTATGCGCGGGTATTTTTTACCATTAACCCAATCTGTCAAAGTTGAGTATGGCATCCCTAACGCATCTGCAATTTCTCTCCTGTCCTTACCGCTTCTACTAATAAACCTTTTCAAATTCTTAGCGAGGATCTCTTTATTACCCAAAGACATTGATTCACCACCTTTTCTGTGTTATTAGAATACCGTAAAAACGCTAATAATGCAAAAACTAACCCTTTAAGCGTTGACAAAGTTATTCTAGGATAGTAATATTTAATCTAGATTAACGCTTTAAGCGTTTTTAATACCGCTTTATGCATGATGAAATGGGGCAGAGCATGAAGAAGTTCGTATATGATAATGCGACGGTGTACATAACAATTCCGACCGAAGCACAGAGGAGAAACATTTGCGAGGCTACGGAGAGGTTTTTACACAAGGCGATTAAGGAGGAAATTCAAAATGGGCATGCGAAGAAAAACTGTAGAAGAATTAGTATCAATAATACTAATGCAAGAACGAGAAATCACTAAACTTAAGAAAAAGCTTCGTCAGGTAAAACAATACATAGAAGTTTACGAGGAATACATCCAAGGAGAAAGCGACAATGGCTACTAAAATACGAGCTGAAGTATCTATTAAGAACAAGTATCGCATTGATAAACACAGGCATTATGAGCTAAAACATTTCTGTTTGCAATACCCTATGTGGAAGAAAGCATATTCAGACTTTGATGACGTGAGTATTCCACTATCTACAATCGAAAGAGTATCGACTAGTAATCTCCCAGGTGATCCAACTGCAAAGAGAGCTTTGATGAAAGCGTACTATTCCGAGCGAATTAACTTGCTGGAGAAAGTTGCTATGGAAGCAGATAGATATTTAGGCGGTTATATACTTAAAGCAGTGACAGAGAATCTCTCTTATACATATTTAAAAACCAAATTAGACATACCTTGCGGGAAAGACATGTACTATGACCGATATAGGAGATTCTTTTGGTTACTGAGTGAAGCAAGAGCTTAATTTATATTTTGGAGGATGATTAAGATGAAGAAAACAATTTTAGTAACAGCAGGAGCCGTAATTATTTCGACAGCAATTTCCTTAGGGGTAAGTAAAGGCCTGCAAATCTTGGCGTTGAAAAGAGCAGAGCGAGAAGCAGAAGAGGAGTCCTATTAGGGCTTCTTTTTTGTTTCGCGAAATTTACAATCTCCTTTATGAAATAATGTCATTTAGGAGGTATAAAAAAATGACGACAAACACTAAAAGAATAGTAACAATCATAGGAATTGTAATATGTATCTTGATACTGTTTCTCATAGTATCAAACACATTTACGACAGAACCTACGACATCGAAGAAGAACGACAGCGTATATAACGTTGATCTTCAGACGGTAGTAGAAATACACTACAAACATGTAGAGAAAGGGGAAAAACTCGTATCTAATGTTAAGGCTGTGTACGAAGCGAAAACTGAAGGAATCATCATATATACGGTTCAATCGGACGACGGAATGATCGTAGACAGAGTCGCATTCGTGTTGGATGAATTATGGGAAGCATTGAAATGAGAATATTACAAGGAATAGCACATGCTATTCTTTTTTTTTCGCAAAAAATACGTCGCCTATTATGAAAAAATTATTATAAAGGAGAAACTTATGGTTAATATTTTTAAAAGCACATGCAAAATCGCATCAAGCAAAACAGAGGTTGGAAAAGTGATATCCGCACTAATCGAGAACAATTGTGGGTCGGAACTATCGATTCGCATAGGAGTCGACGAGTCATATATCTATGAATTCATGGCCTCTGACAAGCAATATTACGCGATCGTAGATAAGCTTAAAGAAATTATCAAAGTTTATTATAAAGATAATTTTGGAAAAGAACTATGCCGAGAGCCTTAATGGCCCTTGGTATTTTTCTTTTTCGCAAGATATACATCTCCTATTATGAAGAAATAATTATAAATTTTAAGGAGGAATTTATCATGTTAGAAATTATTGTATTCGCGATCACGTTCGCAGTGGTTAACACCATTATGGGATTTGCCGTATTGGCACTTATGATGACGAAACCATTTATGAAACGTTATCTGAAGAAGACATTTGAACTGACAAAAGATATCGAAAAAATTTGTGAAGAACTCGAAGAAGAGATAGATTAAGCTTCGGCTTACTCTATTTCTTTTCGCAGAAAATACATAGAGTATTATGAAAGGAGGAGATAGAATGCTTATATTTACGATATTGACATTAATATTAGTCTTGTTAATGTTGTTCACGGTGGTAACTATCGCAACGGTAGGCGCCGCAGGAATAATCATATGCGGAGACGTAATAGTATGTATGGTATTCATAGGATTAATCATTCGTTTCCTATGGAAAAGAAGAAGATGAGTCACGCCGGCTCATTTTCTTTTTATTTTTCTATTCTATTCTAGGTTAAAAACTACTTAATCTAGATTAAAATTTACGCAAAAACCCGTACTCAGGTGACGGAAAACGATGTTATTTTTATATCGTAAAAAATCCCCGGGTGGGTTTTTTCGAAAATACATTCTACGAAAGGAGGGCTATATGGAGTATTTAATAGGATACATAATAGGTGTAGTTACATACGCAATCATATCCACGGTAATGGAATTTGTTAGGAGTGTATGGGGCACATTGAATGTCGATCATTCGGACCCAGGAAAAGATGTCTATCGTATAGATATTGACGACTTAGACTGCTTGAACGTAAAAAAACGTGTAATTCTGCGAGTAAAGCATAGCGATAAGCATTCGCAGAAATAACAGACTCTATTATGAAACGTATTAAACGTTAAATATATTTTAATGGAGGAATGTCTTATGACTACACTTGAAAAAACTATGTATGAGAGAGCTGAACAGCAATTTCGAAGCGCTGAAACGATGGACGCTGGTTCAGAAGATTGCACGAAAGCAACGAACATCGCTAACTGCACGGTGGATCGATTGAACGAATTGCGAAAAATTAGACTTGAGGAAGCAAAGCTCGAACACGAGCGAGCAAAACTTAAGGCTGAAGAACGCGATCGTTTGGTTAAGAACATCATGACGGGCGTGACGTTCGGAGTCGGAGTGCTGGTAACAATTTGGGCGAATATCGATTCGAAGAAATTCGAAGGCGCGTTCACTCACACTACATCAGCAGGTCGACAGTCAGAGAGTAAACTCTTATCATTAATGGATAGAGTTAAAGTCTAATACGACCATAGGAGAGGTTATGGAAACATAACCTCTTCTTTTTGCTCGATCGCGTGATATACACCCCCTATTATGAAACTAATAGAAATTTTAGGGGGTATTTATCATGAGAAAATTTTTATTGGTAATGTTAATAGGAATAGTATTAGCTATGGATATTTACGGAATTGCTAACGAAATCAATGCAAAATTCGAAATGAAAGATGCAAAGGATGAAGTGGCAACGGTCGTATATGTGGAGTAGCTCGATGCTATTCCTTTTAATTTTGAGGAGTTGATTATGAGATACCATTTCGAAAAACCGTCCGTATACTTCTCCATGTACGGAACTACGTATGCATGTGACCATCCAGTATACGATAAATGCACCCTCTATTGTATAGGTAACAAAGGTCTTGCAGTGATTCAGCAAAGATATGACGTTGCGACAAAGCGTACGTGGTGGGGTGAAATCGATCCTTGGCTGACGGACACGTTATATTTACACGAGAAGTTCCAAGATTACTTCAGTGAACGGGCTGGCGAATGTATAGGCAGCCTGTATCCAACCGTTACGCTTCGTCAAATCATGTGGGCTCTAAAGCTGAAACCGGTGGCCAAACAGCGTTGGGAAACATGTTTTGATCGTCGTGATATTTGATTCGCGATAATTACATCCTCCTTTGTGAAATAAACTTATATTTGAGGAGGAACAAACATGTTCAAAACATTAAGATTGGTTCACAAACTGTACCACTGTAAAACTTGCACGGCGATCAGATGGCTCGAATGCGGAGCTATACAGAAAGACGTAAACAGAAGAATCAGAGTATTAGAATGCGAACTTCGTAATAATGAACAGGAGTTAAACGAACTTAAATTATTAAGAAAATATATGAAGGAATGGCCTAGATAATTAGGCCTTTTCTTTTCCTCCGCAAGATTTACATGCGCTTATATGACAAATAAATCATATGGAGGTTTTTACTATGAAAAAAGAAACATTAATAATCATTAGCGAAGCAATCGGAGAAGCTCTTATCGGAGCTAGTCTCGGAGTGGCATTGTCGAAGGCATTACCTAGTACTAACAAGCTTGAGAAAGCGGTGTTATTTACAGGTAGCGCATTGACGGCATTTACCATCGGAAGAACATTCGGTAAAGAGGTATTCGAGCTTTCGAATGAATATTTAGACACGAACATCATGGTTAAATAACTATATGTTAAGGAAAAGATTGAGCTTCGGCTCTTTCTTTTTCGCAAAATTTACAAGCTCCTTTATGAAAAAATTTATTTATTTTAAAGGAGATTTATTATGAAAAAATATTTTAAAAAGATGAGAAAGAACGAATTGATAGATGTTATAGTGTCATCGAGCACTGCCCTGATATGGGTATGTATATGGAAAGCACTTAGCTATCTGTCACAATACGTAAATGCTGATTACAAAACAAAAATCGCATTGTGTATAGTGGGAGTAATAGCGGGCGCACTCGCATTCATATCTAGTACGATGCTAGTGCCGAAAATGATATATGAAATGACAGATTGAGCTTCGGCTCTTTCTTTTTCGCAAAATTTACATCCTCCTTTATGAAAAAATATTTATTTTAAAGGAGATTTTTAAAATGGAACACATGAACGAATTAACAACAAAAGTGAACGGAAGCATTGATAAGCTTATGGGAGCTCTTACTGAGGAATTACAGTTCAAATCGATCAAAGACATGACGGTCGAAGAATTCGAATTGCTCAAAACGACTCTTGAACTCGTCGATTCTTTCAAACAACTTATTGAGAGTTACACGAAAACATTAGCGGAACTCGACGGCAAAATAAACAAAACAACAGAAGATTGAGCTTCGGCTCTTTCTTTTTCCCGATCCGCGAAAAATACATGGTGTATTATGAAAGGGTAATATGACTTTTAGCTCAGGTGGTAGAGCAACACTATAATAGTGTAGGTCACGGGTTCGAATCCCGTAAGGTAATTAGCCTTTTACTTTTATATTTTGCTACTTTTAGTGAAAGGAGAGGGGTAAAATGAACAATTTATTGCACGCTTCCAAGCTATTTCTGAAACGAAATTCTTCGACCATTTTAACGTGTATTGGCGCGGCAGGCGTAGTTGGAACTTCGGTGTTAGCAGTAAAAGCTACTCCGAAAGCAGTCGCGTTATTAGAAATGGCTAAAGAAGAGAAAGGCGAGGATCTCACAGCATTAGAGATAGTCCAGACCGCAGGACCGTCTTATATCCCGGCTTTAATTGTAGGCGCATCTACCATCGCTTGCATATTTAGCGCAAATGCGTTGAATAAACGACAACAAGCGGCACTTATGAGCGCTTATGCGTTGATGGATAGCTCATACAAAGAATACAGAGCTAAAGTCGAAGAGCTGTATGGCGAGGAAACTGGAGCCCAAGTGCGTGCGGAAATCGCGAAGGATCATATCAACGAGGCGGATATTCCGGAGGAAGACGACGGAAAAGAGTTATTCTACGACTATTTCTCCGGCAGGTATTTTCGAGCCAAAATTGAAACGGTCCAGCGCGCAGAGTATAATCTGAACCGTAGTTTGTCCACAAGGGATTATGCGTACCTGAACGAGTTCTATGATGACTTGGACCTTGAGCCGCTAGAGACTGGATGGGCATACGGATGGACCAAAGCTATAAATCTCGAACGTCATTGGCAGGAGTGGGTAGACTTCGTACATGAAAAGACAGTTACCGATGATGGCCTTGAGGTTTATATTCTCAAAATGCATGGCGAGCCAACGTTATATTTCGAAAATTATTACTAACCGCAAAAAATACATGGCCTTATATGAAAGGAGGCGATTATGATGACTAAGAAAATTGATTTCAAAAACATCGACCTTAAGAAAGTGGGGAGTATCCTTGCCATTGGAGTAGCAGCAGTTAGTGCTATCGTCAATGAGGTTGCTTGCCAGAAAGAGAAGGCGGAACTTGAAGAATTAAAAAAATCAGTCGAGATCCTTAAAGGGAAGAAGTCCTAATATGGGGCTTCTTTCTTTTTTATATTTGTTCACGATAGGAGGAGAACAGACATGAACAAAATAAACGTGGCTGGAATATTCAAAACTGTAAAAAACCTAGCCATAGAACACAGCCCCGAAATCTTAACCGGGATCGGCATAGCGGGGATGATTACAACTACTTGCCTTGCTGTAAAAGCGACACCGAAAGCTTTGCAACTCATTGAGGCAAAGAAAGAAGAGATGGGTGTAGACAAATTAACGCCTGTCGAAACGGTGAAAACTGCATGGAAACCTTATGTTCCGGCGGTAATTACGTGCGTAGCTTCCGTAGGCTGCATTATCGGCGCAACTTCGGTCAACCTTCGCAGAAACGCCGCTTTAGCAACTGCTTATAAACTTTCCGAAACGGCACTAACGGAATACAAAGAAAAAGCGGTCGAAGTTGTGGGCGAAAAAAAAGAACAGGCTATCCGAGAAAAAATCGCAGAAGACAACATTAAACAAAACCCTGTAAGTAAGAACGAAGTATTCATCACAGGCAAAGGCGAAACATTATTTCTCGAACCTTTGTCTAAAAGATATTTCAAATCGGACATCGATTATATACGAAAAGCCGAGAACATGCTCAACAAGCAGATGCTGCATGATATTACCGGTTATGTATCATTAAGTGAATTATACGACGAGATAGGCCTCGACCATACTGGGGTCAGCGATGAAATAGGTTGGAATGTCAATAACCTTATAGATATCGAATTCCATGCGGCATTGACGGAGGACGAAAAACCTTGTATAGCCCTCGACTATCAAAACAGTCCGAAGTATAAGTACTACGAACTAATGTAGTTCGCAAAAAATACACACGATATTATGAGAAGCAATTCTTAAATTATTTATATTTTGAAAGGAAACACAAATATGGAAAACTACGAAGTAACAGAAATGGAAGTAACAGACGTAACGACGGAACCGGAATGCGAAACGGAAACGTATTGCGAAAACGGAGGTATAAGCGCAAAAGACGCGATAACCATTGGCGCTGTAACCCTTGTAGGGGCAGCAGCACTTAAATGGCTCGGAAAGAAGCTTAAACCGGTATTCGTAAAAAAAGCGGCTAAGTTCTGCACAAAGAACGGCTACACCGTCGTACCTAACGAAGTTCTTGACGCCGAAGTAGAGGAATCCGTAGAGGAAACCTACGAAGTAGAAGAGGATTGATTCAAAGAGGGAGGTACCTTTAACTAGGTATCTCTCTTTTACTTTTATCGAAAGGATTGAAAAACATGAGCGATTACACAAAACCTACAGGCACACCCTCCAGACCTACAGTGCCTGTGGAAAAGAAAAAAGTAGAAAAAGTCGTTAGCGGAAAGGTTAAGACGAAAAAGAAAGGTGCTGTAACCAAATTCGCAGACGTATTTCTCGCAGAAGATATTAACAACGTAAAAAACTTTCTCGTATCTGATGTCATATTACCGACAATGAAAAAAGCTTTCTATGACCTTATCACAAAAGGTGCGGGCATGTTTATCTATGGTGACCGATCACCTAGAAACGACACTCGTACGGGGGACAGCGTATCTTACAGAAACTATAGTGACTATAGTCGCAACGATCGTCGCTACACATCCTCAGCAAGACCTGTTGGCGGATATAGCTACGAGGATCTTGTATTCGAAAGTTTTGACGAGGCAGATCGAGTACTTACTCAGTTGGACGCGATCATACAAGAATACCATGTTGTATCTGTAGCAGAGCTGTATGAATCCGCCGGTATGGCAGCCAACTACACCGACCACTATTATGGCTGGACAGATATTCATACGGCGAACATCGTTCCTGACAAAGATGGTTGGGTGATAAGAATGCCCAAAGCAACATCTATCAAAAACATGAAATAACAAGAGGTACATTATGAAAGAAAAGAAATCATTCGCTTATAGATGCGGACAGGCAGTAGCTGCAGTATTGTGGGGCTGCCTCACATCTTGTCTCATCGCTATTATGATAGCAGCAACACTCAAATTTATTACAATACTTTTCTAAGTTGAAAGGAGATATTTAAAATGACTAAAGTAGAACTTGTAAATAAAGTAACTCGAACATTCCACAAAGGCATGTTCCAGCTCAAAAAACACAGCCCCGAAATTCTTGTGATCGGTGGCGTCATCGGTACTGTTGTGGCAGGCGTAATGGCTTGTAAAGCTACAACTAAAGTGGATGCGATCCTTGCAAAGGCCAAAGGAGACGTGGACAAAATCCATCGTGTTAAAGATCAGCCCGAACTTAACGAGTTGTATAAGAACGAATACGGCGAAGATTATACAGAATCAACTATGAAGAAAGACCTTGCAGTTGTATACACTAAAACAGGTCTCGAACTTGCTAAAACATACGCTCCGTCCGTGGCAGTGGCAGCGGTATCCATCACGGCTATTCTTGCGGGTAACAATATTCTTCGTCAGCGTGCAGTTGCATACGCTGCAGCGTTCACATCCGTAGATAACAGCTTCAAAGAATACCGCGAGCGTGTTGTTGAGCGCTTCGGTAAAGACCTTGATAAAGAGCTTCGCTACAATATCAGAGCGCAAGAAATAGAAGAAACTGTCGTGAACGAAGATGGCACAGAAGAAAAAGTAACAGTAACCAAACAGGTAATGAACCCTAGCCCGTATGATGAATTCACACGTTGCTTTGATGAGACTTGCACTGGCTGGTGTCGAAATGCCGAAATAAATCTGGCCTATCTGATCGGACAGCAGAGCTTCGTTAACGAACGACTTCAGAGCCGCGGTTACATGTCAGTGAACGATGTATATGAGGCGCTTGGCTTCCAGAAAACAGGCATTGGACAGTGTATCGGCTGGGTATACGATGAGAAAAATCCTGACGTTGCCAACTACATCGACTTCGGTATTCACGATCTTCGAGACCCCGACAAACGCGCATTCGTTAACGGCTATGAGAAATCTATCTGGCTCACATTCAATCCAGATGGAGATCTTAGAACGTTAATTCCTTGAAGGGATGGGTTTGACACCTTCCTTACAGGATCACCGCAAGATTTATTCGACTTCCCTTGGTTCTTCAATATTTGAGGGGCTAAGGGAGAAAGGATGAGATATGAACCAATATTCATATAACGGGCCCGTTATGGAATTTGGTAGATGTATTAACCGACATTGGCAAGGTAGTACGTATGCCCCATCCGAAAGTAAGGCTCGATGTAATCTCATGTACCAATACAAAAAACAGTTTCGTAAAGCGACAGATGCGAAGATTAACTTGCCTGGGAAGATTACGATAACTGGATGAAAAGGGGTATCCCTATGACTGGAAGAGAATTGATTATTTATATTTTACAAAATAATCTTGAAGATGAACCGGTTTTCAATGATGGTAAACTTCTCGGCTTTGTAACTGCAGGCGAAGTCGCGAAGGAAATGGATGTAGGTGTGGCCACAGTATATGTGTGGATACATCAGCGACGACTAGACGGAATATTTATCGGAGGAAAGATTTATATTCCGGCTAATTACGAGTTAAAACCAGAGTATTGACCTCAAGCGAAAGGAGTAATAGATAATGACTGATAAGTTATCTCTTGTTTCTTATACTTTAGCCGCGCTGGCAGGTATTTGTTTTGTAAGCGGTGTCGTCATTATATCCAGCGAAGGGAGAATCTAACATGAACCGACTTCAATCATTGTTAGAAGTGTTAGACTATACATTAGACTCAAAGAAAAAACGGCACATTGCAGGAGGTATTCTATTGAGTATCTCCGTATTATTTGGCGGTTTGGCATTTACCGTCATGACCTTGAAAGTTGAGGAGGAAAGCCTTGAATAAGAAAATTATATTTGCATTTTCCATCGGAGCGGCCATCGGATCGCTTGTAACATGGGGGATGATAAAGAACAAATATGAGCAAATGGCTCAGGAAAAGATTGCTGAGGCGCAAGCAGCACTTGACCGAAAACAAAAAAAAACTACAAAAACACCCGAGGATGTCAGAGCTGAGATAGAGACTAGAGTCGAGGCGCATGAGGAAGCAGTCGAAGAATACGAAGAACTCATCGAAGAGTGTGGATATTCGACCTATTCCCGTGCGGTGAACAGTGATCCTGCTAAACAGAAACTCATATACATTATTCCGCCGTGGGAATATGGTGAAATTGACGGCTATGACGGGGTTGAGCTTACGTACTGGAGTGATGGGGTAGTAACTGACGATCTCGACGAACCAGTAGAAGACATCGAGGGCACCATCGGATACGAATCTCTAAAACATTTCGGAGAGTATGAAGATGATTCAATATGCGTTCGAAACGACATACGCAAAGTCGATTATCAGGTCCTCTACGATGAGAGAGCATATTCGATGGCCATACTGGAGGCATAATGACACGAGATGAGATAAGTAATGGCTATTTTAACTGGATATACAGAATGATGTGCGATGGACGCTATCCTAAGACGATTTCGTTTAAGAAACTTCTATTGCGACTCCATAACATCGAATTCACTTATCTGATACCTAAAGACGCCAACAGAGCAGAAGACGGATTAGATTTACGCAGACGCTATGCTACATTGCCAGAGAACGATGAGCATCACCCTCGTCGAATCATGAATGTTCTGGACGGACCGTGTAGTGTCCTCGAAATGATGGTCGGCTTAGCCGTTCGTTGCGAGGAAACAATCATGGATGATCCTGCATATGGAGACCGTACTAGACAATGGTTTTGGGGGATGCTGTCCAACCTTGGCTTGGGAGGGATGACCGACGAACTCTACAATCGATTCGAAGTAGATCGCATAGTCGCAACACTCCTACGACGAGAGTACGAACCAAATGGCAAGGGCGGATTGTTCACAGTCAGACATTGCGATCGTGATTTACGTACGGTTGAAATCTGGGTTCAGCTCCTGTGGTATATAAACAGTATCAGTTGATATTTACACCATAAAGGAGAATAAAAATGTGCTTGATTTCCTAACAATTGCCGCTCGTCCCCTAAAATCTGGCGGTATCGAGATCTATCCGAGTTTCAAGCTCTATCCGAAAAGTCAGGATCTTATGATTCGAGGTAAGGACTTTTATGCTATATGGGTTGAAGAACGCGGTCTATGGTCTACGGACGAACAAGACGCACTACAATTGATAGATATAGAACTTGATAACTATGCGCGAGAATATCGTCAAAACCATCCTGGGACGAGCGTTAAAGTGCTATATGCGAGAAACTCTGAGTCTGGCGTTATCACTGCCTGGCACAACTTTTGTCAGAAACAGTTGCGAGACTCGTATGTAATACTTGACGAAAATTTGATATTTGCTAACGCCGAAACAACAAAAGAGGATTATGCAAGTAAAAAACTTCACTATCCTCTTGAGGGCGGAGAAACCCCGGCATACGATAAGCTTATTTCTACTTTATATTCTGAAGAAGAAAGACATAAGATAGAATGGGCTATCGGGTCCATCGTGTCGGGGGAATCCAAACATATACAAAAATTCCTTGTACTCTATGGCTCTGCGGGTACAGGTAAATCTACCATCTTGAATATTATCCAGCAGCTTTTCGAAGGATATTATTCAGTATTCGATGCTAAGTCGCTAGGTTCATCCAGTCATCAGTTTGCTTTGGAGGCATTTAAAACGAACCCTCTAGTAGCCATACAGCATGACGGCGACTTGTCGAAGATCGAAGACAATACGAGACTTAACAGTTTGGTTTCACACGAGCTTATGACTGTTAACGAAAAGTTCAAAGGACAATATACGAGCCAATTTAAATGCTTCCTGTTCATGGGCACCAATAAACCCGTAAAGATCACCGATGCGAAATCTGGTCTTATACGACGTTTGATAGACGTAACGCCCTCTGGCAATAAACTCGATCCGAGAGAGTATAAGAATATAATGAACCGAATACCCTTCGAACTTGGCGGCATAGCGAGTCATTGTCTCAATGTATATTTAGACATGCCTGGTGCATACGACAACTATATTCCTATGTCCATGATGGGAGCATCGAATGACTTCTATAACTTCGTTCTTGACGCGTATCACGTATTCAAAACTGAGGACGGAACCACTCGTAAAGCTGCATGGGAGATGTATAAGACCTATTGTGATGATGCAAAAGTGCCTTATCCGTTGAACTTGCGAGCTTTCACCGAGGAGTTGAAGAACTACTTCCATGAATATGCAGACAGATTCAATTGCGATGACGGATCAAGAGTTCGCAGTTATTATAGCGGATTCCGAACTGATAAATTCGAATTCGATATGCCGACGGTTCACAAGATAGAAGATTACAAACCGAAGTTAATGGCAATTGACTCGACTGATTCTATATTTGATATTGCGCGGGCCGACTGCATTGCCCAATATGCATCCTCATACGAAACACCAACCCAAAAATGGGACGATGTAACTACTATATTGTCCGACTTAGACACGACAAAGCTTCATTATGTAAAAGTGCCGGAGAATCATATCGTAATCGACTTTGACCTTAAAGACGAGAACGGTAATAAATCTCTGGCTCTTAATCTTGAAGCTGCTAGCAAATGGCCCGCCACTTACGCCGAACTTAGCAAAAGCGGACGGGGCGTGCATCTCCATTATATGTATACTGGGGATGTTAATAAGCTAAGTCGTGTCTATGACGACTTTATAGAAGTTAAAGTATTCACAGGTAATAGTTCTTTGAGACGCAAGTTCACGAAATGCAACGACTTGCCGATCGCGACAATTAGCTCTGGATTACCATTGAAAGGGGAGGATAAATTGGTTAGTCGAGACGTTATACAAAGCGAAAAAGGACTTAGAACGATGATTAAGCGGAACCTTGGCAAAGAGATCCACGCAAGTACTAAGTCTAGTATCGATTTCATAAATAAGATTTTGACGGATGCATATGAAGATGGGTTGAAGTACGACGTATCAGATATGTACAATGCGGTATTTGACTTTGCTGCAAATAGCACCAATCAGGCCGAATACTGCATGAAACTTGTAACAAAGATGCCGTTCAAATCGGACGAACCGTCTGAAGCGGTATTGAGTAGTGAGGAAGACCCGATAGTATTCTATGACGTAGAGGTATTTCCTAACCTCTTCATAGTTAACTGGAAAGTCGAGGGTAAGGGTAAGCCTGTTGTAAGGATGATTAACCCTAAACCTATTGATATTGAGCCTTTGCTTGGCATGAAGCTGGTCGGCTTTAACTGTCGTAGGTACGACAATCATATGCTCTATGCGAGACTTATGGGTTATACAAACGAACAGTTGTTCAACGCTTCACAGAAAATAATTAATAACGAGCCTGACTGTTTCTTCGGCGAGGCTTATAATATTTCGTACACCGATATTTACGATTTCTCAGCCACAAAGCAAAGCTTGAAAAAATGGGAAATCGAACTTGGCATACACCACCAGGAACTTGGTTTGCCTTGGGATAAGCCTGTGCCAGAGGACTTGTGGGTTAAAGTTGCAGAGTATTGCGATAATGACGTTATTGCTACGGAAGCAGTGTTTAATCATTTGCAGGCGGACTGGATCGCAAGACAGATTCTATCCGACTTGGCAGAGATGTCGGTTAACGATACGACAAACACACTTACCACGAGAATTATATTTGGCAAGGATCGTAAACCCCAGTCTCAGTTCAACTATCGCGATCTCTCAAAGCCGGTATACGAACTTGATAGAGATACTCGTGAATTCTTAAATCGTGCTGCCCCTGAGATGATGGCGCAGAAGCATGGCGAGAAAGAAAGTCTCTTGCCATATTTCGAGGGATACGAATTCGATCATGGCGTATCTACGTATCGTGGGGAAGAAGTAGGCGAAGGCGGATATGTCTACGCTGAACCTGGCATGCACGGACATGTAGCTTTGCTGGATATTGCTTCGATGCATCCTCATAGCACAATTGCAGAGGTATTATTCGGGGTTAAATTCACTACGGCGTTCAAAGAAATCGTTGACGGACGTGTATCGATCAAGCACAAAGCATGGGATGATGTAAACAACATGCTTGAGGGTAAACTGACGAAGTATATTCAAAAGGTTATAGACGGCGAGATTACAAATACTCAGCTTGCTAACGCTTTAAAGATTGCGATTAACTCGGTTTACGGCTTGACTTCGGCCAAGTTCGACAATCCGTTCCGTGATCCTCGTAATATCGATAACATTGTTGCTAAGCGTGGTGCATTGTTCATGATCGACTTGAAACATGCAGTGCAGGAGCAGGGGTATACTGTAGCGCATATTAAGACAGACTCTATTAAGATTCCGGATGCTACACCTCAGATTATCCAGTTCGTAATGGACTTTGGTAAAAAATACGGTTATACCTTTGAGCATGAGGATACGTACGAGAAAATGTGTCTTGTCAATAATGCGGTGTATGTTGCTAAATATAAGAAACCTCACATCGATAAAGAGACAGGTAAAGAGGAATGGTGGACTGCTACCGGCACACAGTTCCAAGTTCCGTATGTATTCAAGAAATTGTTCAGCAAAGAGGCGATCGAGTTCCAAGACGTATGTGAGACCAAATCTGTAACCTCCGCTTTGTATCTTGACATGAATGAAGGCATGCCCGACGTAACATTCTACGAGAACTTAAAACTCGCTAGGGAGAAGAGGGCAGACCAGCTTACGAAAAAAGAACAAAGAATGCTGGACGAATATAGACATCTTACCGACGAAGAACTCGATGCGAAGATCGACGAGGGTCATGCTTATGCGTTTGTCGGAAAAGTTGGTCAGTTCTGTCCGATTAAAGAGGGCGGTAATGGTGGTATATTGTGCCGTGAGAAAGACGGTAAATATTATGCTGCCACCGGTACGAAAGGATATCGTTGGCTTGAGTCAGAGATGGTCAAAGTACTCGGTAAAGAGGATCAGATTGATCGTAGCTATTACGACAAACTGGTAGACGATGCGGTAGATACGATGGGTAAATACGGAGACGTTGAACAGTTTTTGTCCGACGATCCGTGGCCCGAACTTCCGTTTTTGATATAATGTAGGGTAAATATAACCCAAAAAATAACGATATTGATATTTTATAAATTTAAAGGAGAAAACTTATTATGAGACTTACATTTGCACCTAGAGGTATCTTACAGATTGATGATGCGATCATCATGTTCAAAAACTTTTCCGGTAAAGGCGACATGTATAACCGCGAAGGTGATCGCAAATTCGCACTTCGAATAACGGACCAGAGAATAGCAGACGAGCTTATGGAACAGGGCTGGAACGTGAGAGTTAAAGATCCTCGTACTCCCGACGAAGATCCTCTTATCTATCTTGACGTAAAAGTTAAGATGAACGCTCGAGGTCCGGTTGTATATCTTGAGTCTGGCAATGCGGTAAATAAACTCGACGAGCACACTATCGGCTGCCTTGATAGAATCAGCATCGGCAGTGTAGACCTTGATATTCGTCCTTACGACTGGGAACTTCCTAACGGTAAACGTGGTCGTTCTGCGTATTTGCAGTCCATGCGTGTTGTTCAGAGAGTAGACGACCGCTTTGCTGCAAGATATTCTGACGAAGATCCCGATCAGGTTCCGTGGGACTGATTCGCGAAAAAAACACATGATATTACGAAAGACTAAGACTCGGAGGTAAAACTTCGGGTCTTTTCTTTATATTTTAAACCAAACACTTGAGGAGAGTGACCTGTCATGAAACGACAAGAGTACTTGGATTTACAGAAACGACAACAGCAAGAATTCGAAGACTTCCCGATTGCGTACGCATTCAGTGAACAGCAATTGACGGAAGCTTTGGAGAAACTTGGGGCAGAAAAATCCGAGTGTGTGACTGTATTTGGTCACGGTGATGTAGTTAAGAAAAAAGACGTACCGGCACTTATGTCTATGATGAAACGACACACTGTAGAGCTTCATGAGGCACTCAAAGACAAAGAATTTGCAGAAGCAGCTTTCCTCTACGAGATGGACAACCATGAGTACGCTATCAACTGGGATGGCGATGCTGATGTATTGGCTTGTTTCAGTCTCGATGAGAAAAAGCTACACGAGATGGGCTTAGGCGATGCTTATTTTAGAGCACGTCGAGCTCATATGAAACACGCCCAGGAATGGGATATGATTTGAAAGGACAGGAAAAATGCAAGTATTAAGTACAGAAGTTAAAGAAGTTGTTACCGCAAAGGTACGAGCTCTGGAGGGTATTAAATGTGATGTTTGCGGACGAATCATCAAACCTGACCGGTTCCGTAGCCAGAAAAACAAATACTATGACGTCACGACCGGCCACAACGACTGGGGTAATGACAGTTGTGAAAGCAGGAAACATACGGACGTATGCCCAGAGTGCGTTAACGAATTCGTAACTAAATACCTTGATGCGGCTGATGGAACCGAATATATCGAAATCGACCCTGAATTCGTTTGGCCGGAGGATATTAGGACATGAAAATAACGGACGAAGAATTCGATAAATTTTGCTCGTTTTTGAACGTCGACTTTCTCCCCTTTCAGAAGTTGATACTAAGAACGATGATAGAGGAAGAAACGCCTATTAGAGTCGTGATGCCTAGGAAATTAGGTTATTACAACGCATTAATTCAGGCGGAGTCGATATCTCAGATGATAAAGGCAGAAACCGAATTAGAGAACGATCCAAATTTAAGATAAAGGAATGATATTCATGAGAAGCTCACGAGTATTAGAAATGCTTAACCAAAATCGTATTGACGAATTAAAAGCGGCTTTAGAAGATGAGATTTTCACGGAGTCATTAAAAGCAAAACCAAACGCCAAAAAGCGTTATGCATCTATGAAAAGATATATCGCCAACATTAGCGGAGCTAGAGGGATCTTACAGAAACCTTGCGAAGTCGAAATCGAAGGCACCAAGTATACAGCATTCTGTAATGCATGTTCACTAGCTTTGACTCGAGAAACATGTGGTGAGATTCCACTATGCACCGAACCAGATCGTTACCCACCTGTAGCACGCTTACTTAATTACGATGGAACAGAGGGTAAAATTGATTTTGGTAAAGTGATGGCAGAAGCGAAAAGCAAAGGCTACAAGTATACCAAAAACGCAATCCACAGCAATGACTACTTGATGCACTACGGAGGGGCATATTTTATAGTCGCTTTGCTAGATATTACGTACGGTATTATTGACGACGGCAAAGAAGCGATTGTGTACCATATAGATGGTCCTAGACGCCCTTTGACTATCACTACAGATATCGGTGTGGCGGTTGTCATGCCGGTGTTTATTGACGGTGAACCGAATGGCACGGTCATCGAAGCGAACTAGAAAGACGGACTGGCGTTGGGTAAACTCAGCGCTGGTCTTTTATATTTAACTTGAAAAGGAGAACAAAAAATGAAACAGGAATTCTACTACACAACAACCCCCATGAGCACACCCGCAACCCCTAACGACAGACCTCATGACGAGTATGACAAGTTGCTTGGGCTTATAAGAGAGTCGTTCGAAATAGCAACATCGTCCAACAAGCACCTCTTCACAACAAGCGCCGCCGATATGGATCTCTTTGATAGTTTCCTTATCCGTCTCCCTATAGAAGCTCGCCAGCATTACAACTGCAACGAATGTCGTAGATTCATAAACAAATACGGTCATTTGGTAACGATCAATCCGAATGGCGAACTCGAAGCGGTTATGTGGAGTTACGCACCTTCCTTCTTCTCGAAAGCCGTATTTGCGATTCATGATATCGTAAAAAGATCTAAAGTAACTGGCGTATTCCTTACATCCGATAAACGACTCGGCGTTGCTAAGACTGGTATTTGGCATCATATGTCGGTCGATATTCCTGGCACTATGAGGCACAACAAAGTTATATATACAGCGGATCAGGTTATGGCGCAGAGGAAAGAAGAATTCAAGATGCTTGTAGCTGCTCTCAATACCTATAAACTCGAAACAGTTAAAACCGCTGTTAATATTCTCGAATCCGATTCTCTCTATCGCGGAGATAAGGTACTCGGTATAGGTAGATGGTTCCTTAAAGTATATCAGGAAACTGACGCCATAAGAAACAAGACCACGACAAAGCCTTTCTACGCAAACCTTATATGGAAGAAAGTCGCTGAAGCACCTGCCGGTTTCTGTCATGTACGCAGCAGCATGATCGGTACTCTTCTCGATGATATCGAAGACGGATACAGCTTTGAAGAAGTAAAACGTAGATTCGACGAGAAGATGAATCCTCTTAAATACCAGAGACCTCAGACTGCTCCTGGAGCTGGTAATGTAAAAAGAGCGGAGGAGATCGTGGCAAAGCTTGGTCTTGAAAAATCTCTCAAACGTAGATTTGCAAGACTTGATGAAATCAATACTATATGGAAACCTAAGAACGAAATTCTTGCTCCTCTCACGACCACTGGCGTATTCGCTAGTATCAGAACTAAGGAAAAAGAGAAGACTCCGGTAAATGATATTTGTCCTCGTACTAAGACAATGACTTGGGAGAAATTCAGACGTACGGTTCTTGCAGATGCGAAGAAGATAGAGTTGTATAGTCCTAATTATAGATCTGGCTTCGCCGCATTTGTCACGGCGGAAGATAATGACGCTCCTCCGATTGTTCAGTGGGATAACGAAGATCATCGTAACCCTTTCAGCTGGTATCTCTACAGCGGTGGTTCCCGTCCTGAAGCATGGAACTTGGAAAGCGGAGAATACGTGGAAGTAACAGGCGTAGCACCTCAGCCTAACATGTGGCAGTCCGGATACGAACATCAGGGCGAAGGTGTACTGTTCGTGCTTAAAAACTGCAAGGATAGATACAACAAATCGAGTGGGTTGTTCCCTGAAATTCTGAGAAGTGAACTCCGTGAGGTTCGTAGCACGATCGAAGCGTATTCAGCTATGAACAAACTCAGCGGATATGACGAGGCTTCTGCATGCGGTATTCTCATCCAGAATGGATTCACGAAAAACATAACCCTCAGAGTAACAACCGATGTCGGCGTAAGAACATACATGCTCGACAGTTGGGACTAATACATAAAATTTATATTTAACTTGAAAAGGAGAAACATATCATGAGTAAAAAAGTAGAATTCAGCATTAAGGTAACAATGAACGAGAGATGGGTAAACGATTTCTGTTCTATGCTTAACTGGATGCAAAGTTGCGGTAATTTAGGTCATTCTTCTATTGTCGGTTTCTATTCGGACGGAGATGGAGATTTCAGACCGAAATTCGAAATCGATCGTTCGTATGAACAAACAAAAGGTTATTGGGCTAAAGACGGCAAGCCACTTCCCGAACTGGAAGTCATTTTTGATGCTGGTTAAGCAGGCAAATTAATAAAATTTATATCTAGAGAGGAAAACGTTATGGAAGATCAACTTAACTTGAAAATCGAACCTCGTGACGCGAGCATACGAAACATCGTCGATAAAATAATCAAAAGCGACACTCCTAATCCCACATATGACATTATTCGTGGGATATCCGTTAAAGCAGTCGAAATGCAGGAAAACATTATTATGTCCACTATTCAAACTATAGGTGGGACTACGTACGCAGACATCACGATCGATAAGAATAAAGTCATTGACATGCTGCGGAAGTATACAGCGAGGAAAATACTACATATGACGTGCAGAGATGGTGAGAATCCATGCTTTATAATCGACCGTTACACTTGTCCTACTTGCGGAGAGCTTATCTACAAAGAATTAAGCTATTGCGGAACAATGAAGAATCATATCGGTATGAAGAACGACTACTGCCGTTTCTGCGGACAAAAATTAGACTGGTCTGAAAAAGAGGAAGAGAACGAGAAAGAAGCGAGCGATTGCCCGATAATGCCACGCGATCTTGTAACTAAACTCTGTAAGGACGTGCATGCGAAGGTGATCGAAGATATCAAAAAAGCAGGAATGCACCCCATGCATATAAACTTGGCAGCCATCAAGACATTCTCTAAAACTTTGAACGACTTTGCAGAAAAAGAAGCGGCTAAGGCTCGCGCTGAGAAACTCGAGAAAGAAACAGGCTGGATAGCTACGGCGGATAAGATGCCTACGGAAGATGGCGATTATCTAGTGTATGATCCGTTCACGGGTAGCTCTTATGTATACGAGTTCAGTGTCGATAGTATTTCGGACACGAGATATTGGAAGAACAACATAACGCTCTGGATGCCTGTTCCGGAATTACCCAAGAAAGAGGTGTGATATTTATGGATGAAGAAATGACATTCTCAGAAATGGTAGAACTTGCTTATCCTTATACGCTCGAAATATATCCGCTTAATGACGGTAAACTACCAGTTACTGTGTTGAAGTTATCAGTCGGTAATTATTGTTACGCCGGCTACGTATTACAAGAACATTTGAACGACAGGAACTATATTCGTAACTTGATACTTAATGCAAAGCGTAAAATTGATGCCTACGGACTTCGAAAGGGATGATATTTATGGAAAACTGCAAAACTTGCAAAAATGCGATATTTGACGAGATCTGGGGCGATTATAAATGTAAGATTAATCATCTTGTAATCTATAATGTCCAGGACGTGGAAGGGTGCGTCTACTATAAGAAAGGCGAACCTAAAATTTCAGAAGATAATAAATATGATAAGGAGGTAGACGAATGAATCGTTGGATTAGGAGAGTAGTTATATTTCTTGTACGAGTTAGACTGAAACTCAAGAAATATGAGAAATTTAAATTCAAAAATCAGAAGACAGATGCGGTGTACTGGTTCACCGACACTAAAGTCTTGAAGACTGATCTCGGTATTACCACGCGATCCGGAGTTAGCCTTAACTGGCTGCTTAATGACAACTGCGAGATCGAGCGTGTTGATATAAATAAAAAATAACTAAGGAGGATTATGAATGAGAACATTAAAATTCATAGTCAAAGACCAGATTCTCGAAAGAGATCCTAGCTGCAACTTCGAGGGGCTCGTTCCGGGCTCTCAGAAGTATCTTAAAGCTAGTTTCTCTTTTTCTCCCGAGTGGGATGGATACACGAAGGTAGCAGCCTTTTATTCCGCACTCGGAAAGGAGTATCCGCCTCAGATTCTTAAAGATGGATATTCTTGTACCATTCCTGCCGAGGTACTTAAACGTCGCATCGTCAAAGTGCAGATAATCGGTAAGAAAGACGCAACGGTGGTGAAAACAAACAAAATCGCTGTAGAGCAGAACGGGGGTAAATAATGAGTCAAGCAACGGACCTGTTGAATAATTTGACAGACGAGGAGATACTAGCATACGCTGCTTCGCCCGAGACCGAAGAACACATTGTTATCAATGCCGACAGGACTATCACAGTCCCTGAATCGTTAAGAAGAATCGCCGTTCAGTTTGACCATAATGTAGAGACGGTAACGTTCGATGGCCCTAGATATTGGGACAATCACGACTTGTCCACAATGGCTATCAATATTAACTACGAGCTCCCCAATGGCGTAAGAGGCTCATACGAAGTCGAAAATAAAACCGTAGACTCCAAAGATAGTAGTATGATGCACTTTACGTGGCGTATTTCTAATGCAATAACCCCGGCCGCCGGAGCTATAAAATTCTTGGTATGCATCCGTGCTAAGGATGAAGACGGTAACGAGATACTTCATTGGAACTCGGAAATTAATAAGGATATGTATGTATCTGCCGGAATGTGGGCTCCTGAATTATCCACAGTATAACAGAACGGAGGTAAATAATGAGTCAAGCAACAGAGCTTTTGAACGCTATGACCGAAGAGCAGATGTCATTATATGAGACTTCAACTGCAACAGAAGAACATATAACTATAAACGCCGATAGAACAATCACAGTCCCTAAGACATTACATAAAATCGCGGTCCAATACGACCACAATGCTGAAACTGTAATGTTTGATTGCCCTAGATATTGGGATGGATGCGACTTATCGTCGATGGTGTTTTATATCGTCTATGCTCCGCCTAAGAGCACTACGCCTATCTCGTATATCACGAACGATGTAACTATCGACGAAGAAGACCCCAATGTGATGCATTTCTCTTGGTGTATTTCAAGAGCGATGACTGAAAATTACGGGCCTATATCGTTCATCGTATGCGCAAAGACTACGGATGAAGACGGTAACGAAACGATTCGTTGGAATTCCGAAATTAACAAGGACCTTTACATTTCTCCTGGTATGGAGTCGAATGCTTCGGAAGATTCCGGTAACGTACACGACATGGCTACATGGTTATTGCAATATGTGTCGCATATAACTTCTGCCTACGATGTTGCAGTTAAGAACGGTTTTGAAGGAACCGAGGAAGAATGGCTGCTCAGTTTGAAGGGCGAGAAAGGTGATACTGGTGCTACTGGTGCTCAGGGTCCTAGAGGTGAGCAAGGTCCCAGAGGCTATACCGGAGATACTGGACCGCAGGGGCCTAAAGGTGATCCGGGAGAACAGGGCACTGGCGTCACAATATTGGGATCTTACAGTACATATAACGAACTTATTTCAGAACATCCTACCGGTAATATCGGTGACGGTTATCTTGTAGAAGGATATTTGTATGTGTGGATCGAAGTATCCGGCGCATGGGAGAATGTAGGAAACATCAAAGGCCCTAAGGGCGATAAAGGTGATACCGGTCCTCAGGGTATTCCGGGTACGGCTCTTCGCACTCGTATTAATGCCGAAACCCAGATGTGGGAGTATCAAGAACTCGACACAAACGGTAATCCTGTATGGGTTAGCTCTGATCTTAAAGCCGTAGGTCCTAAAGGTGATACTGGAGCTACTGGCCCTAAAGGTGAAGATGGAGCTACTGGCCCTAAAGGTGAAGATGGAAAAGATGGTGCACAAGGTCGACGTGGCACCGGCATTCTCAAAGTGTCAACCTCACTTACGTCTTACACCACTGCTGTCGGCGGAAAAAATCCAATCAAAAGAATGTCGTTGTCGACTATTAAATCCGAAGCCGGTGTGAGTGAGGTTGTAGTGGGTGACCTTATTTCGTACAGCTACTATCTGTACCATATCTATTACATCGACTCGTCCTATGCGTATGCCGATACATACGTCTCGATCAGGGGCGCTACAGGTTCAGCTGGCGCAGCTGGCAAAAACGGAAATGGAATCAAAAATATTAGAATTGAAGAGGTAGTATAATGGCAGATAAGATTTACAAATTGATATTTACAAAAGACGACGGCACGGAAGAAGTCGTACAATTTACTGCACCGCAGGGTCCCCAGGGAATTCAGGGTATTCCGGGTACGGCTGGAGCAGACGGCAAGGATGGCTATACTCCCGTAAAAGGCGTTGACTACATGGGCAAAGAGGAAGCCGAAGCGTATATAGCAACCGAGCTTGCCAAACGCGGACAGCTAAAGCCCGAGCCTGCGCAGACATTGGAAGCTATGACAGACACAACAAAAATGTATGTGTTGCTTGATAAGGAAAGCCCCAATTTTGGTTATATCTTCGCGTGGATGTATACCGAAAAGGTTACAGATGGATATATAAACAAA